>NZ_JBHSEY010000067.1:0-1255 GCF_042654745.1 Comamonas denitrificans | reverse complement strand
GTGGATGAAAACTAAGGAGGCTTTATGAAACTAGATTATGTGATCGTTGCCGGAGGGTGTTTTTGGGGTCTCGAAGACCTCCTTAGGAGTCTGGACGGTGTGACGTCAACGAAGGTGGGCTACTCTGGCGGAGATTTTGATGATCCTACCTACGCCGATATTATAACAGGGAAAACGGGGCACGCCGAAGCGGTTCGCGTGGAATACGACCAAGACGAAATATCTCTCGAAGAGATTCTACATTACTTTTTCAAAATCCATGATCCGACTACGAAGAATCGCCAAGGAAATGATGTTGGCACTTCGTATCGCTCGGCAGCGTTCTATCGTGACGATGCACAGAAAGCGATTATCGAAAACGTGATTGATGAGGTCAATGAGATCGGTCGCTTCGAGAATGAAGTGGTCACGACCGTCACCCTGGAAAAAGAATTCTACGACGCTGAGGCATATCACCAAAACTATTTGCAGAGGAATCCCAGCGGATACTCTTGCCATTTTGAAAGAGACTAAATCATGAACCAAATGAACGAGGAAAAAATGAAAGCACTTAAGAATGTTGTTATTTATACGAAAGACCATTGTCCATTTTGCGCACGCGTGAAGAATTACCTAACTGCTGAAAAGGTCGATTTCAAACAAATTCGCGTAGACGACGATCCGAAGACTTACCTGGAGTTGAAGGAAAGAACAAATCTCCAAACTGTACCGCAAGTTTTTGTGGATGGAGAATTCATTGGTAGTGCTACAGACTTCTTCTCGTGGATTGATAGCTAAAGAGTGAACCCTAAAATAAAGGAGCAAATATATGTTCAATTGGAAAAGCATTTACAACTACCTGGATAACGGCACTCCCGCGCCTCCCAAAAAAGTAGAAAAGAGCGAGGAAGAGTGGAAAGAAATTCTGACGCCAGCGCAATTTCGGGTCATGCGGATGAAAGGCACCGAACGCGCGCACACCGGAGAACTCTGTTCATTTTATGAAGCTGGAAGGTACGCCTGTGTGGGCTGCGACACCGAACTCTTTGACTCGAACCTAAAGTTCGATTCGGGAACGGGATGGCCGAGTTTTTCTGAGCCAGTCGCAGACAACGTAATTCAATATGAACTGGATACGACCTTCGGGCGCAGAATCGAAGTGCTATGCAATGTGTGCGAAGCCCATCTGGGGCACGCTTTTCCAGACGGTCCTGAGCCATCAGGGGTCCGATTCTGTATTAACTCGGAGTCATTGAAGTTTGTAGAATAATTTTTA
>NZ_JBHSEY010000066.1:0-1683 GCF_042654745.1 Comamonas denitrificans | reverse complement strand
TCGAGATACTACAAATAGCTT
Source organism: Comamonas denitrificans (assembly GCF_042654745.1). Classification (NCBI taxonomy): domain Bacteria; kingdom Pseudomonadati; phylum Pseudomonadota; class Betaproteobacteria; order Burkholderiales; family Comamonadaceae; genus Comamonas; species Comamonas denitrificans. The sequence goes on along the minus strand of NZ_JBHSEY010000066.1, from coordinate 1,662 downwards.
TTTGGTAGGACCGATACCGAATAAATATCCATAATACATCAGGAGAAACTTTTTTTAATTTTCTGTAACCGGTCATAAATCAGTGGCGGATAATTTGCATGATATTCACCACACTCTGGGCAATGCTCTTGTTTTAGGTACGCTTGATTGTCGAGATCTTGATAAGGAAAAACGCTGAAGAGAAGTTCGTGCTGCATAAGCGTTTTATAAAAACTCTTATGATAAGGTGCAATCTCGCTGTCTTTGATTTTGTCGAAATATAGGTCAACGCTGTTCAAAATGCTCATAATTTCTTTAACCCCGTCGAACCTTAAAATGTCGTCATCTTTGTGAATATCAACATCTAAGCTCTCTAGATCCTCAATGAAACATTTAATCGCTCGCCGGGAATGCAAAAGGATCATTTGCGACTTGCCATCAATCATCTTTTCCTGATCGTAGCTAAAATTTTTAATGTTTCTTTCGACGAACATATAAAGTTCGTGAAGCTGATTCAACTCGTGCCTCAGTTGCTCCTTCGTATATTCCTTTTCGATTTGCTGATGGAGGATGCCATTAGCGTCAATCTGAGCTTTTAACACCAGAAAGAGAAGCACTGAACCCAGAATTTGTAGAAATGGGCTTGAAATACCTCCAAGAACATCTCCTATTTCGCCATAACCTTTCAAATATTGCAGCGGAAGAAGAGGTGCAAACAAAGGGATAAGCAGGCAAGCCGCACCACCAATGACTATGACCCAGAAAGCTATTTTGGTAACAGGAGAGTTATAGATATTCATTTTTACACCTTTTCAGAATTTTCTTTTCTGTACGCGCTAGGAGTTTTGCCAATTTTTTTCTTAAACAACTTTTGAAAGTGTTCATGTGCCGGATACCCAATGGCTTCACTCACTTCGGGAACAGACTTACCGGATTCTTTAAGCAGCTGCTTTGCTTTTTCAAGCCGACAATAGGTTAAATAATCAAGAGGTGTCATGCCTGACAGCTCCTTAAATTTGACGCTGTAGTTCGTACGCGACATCCCCGCAATCCCGGCGAGATCGTCAAGACCCCATTTTTTATCGAGACTATGATGAATAGCTTCCAAGGTTTTGCTGAGTTGCGGATTTTCGATCAGTTTGAAGAATCCAGCATTTTTATTGGATTTGTACATGTGGATTCTTAACGCTTGCACGAAGATAATTTCGGTCAGCTTTCTGACTAACGTGTTGCTTCCAGGAAGCCCTGATTTTGCTTCCTGCTCTATAATACTTAAAAGCATGGCAAGCCAAGGCGAGTGGGAGTTATCAGCACTCTTGATATGCACGACATTTGGCAGCGAATTTAAGAATGGATGATCGGGTCCGCCATTAAAACAAAAATGTCCGCAAACGACGTTGGCTTTGAGCTTGCTCTGATCACCGTATTCCAAAACTTGAGCTTCGGTGAGGTTGGCTTTAGCTCTAAATTCGACCGCAGGCTCGGCCTTGATTTTTGGTGCACTGGCCATGGTGTGCTCCATCCCTTTGAAAAAGATCAAAATATCGCCCTGCTCCGCCAATGCTTTAAGTTTAAGTTTTGGCACCTCATACCAAAACTCGCCATGAGTCACGATGTGAAATCTCGCTAGATTCTCTTCCTGCGGGAGGCTGATGCCCCAGTCTCCCGCAAATGAGGTTCTAT
>NZ_JBHSEY010000065.1:0-1300 GCF_042654745.1 Comamonas denitrificans | reverse complement strand
AGGCAGCAGTGGGGAATTTTGGACAATGGGGGAAACCCTGATCCAGCAATGCCGCGTGCAGGATGAAGGCCTTCGGGTTGTAAACTGCTTTTGTACGGAACGAAAAGTCTTGGGTTAATACCCTGGGATCATGACGGTACCGTAAGAATAAGCACCGGCTAACTACGTGCCAGCAGCCGCGGTAATACGTAGGGTGCAAGCGTTAATCGGAATTACTGGGCGTAAAGCGTGCGCAGGCGGTTTTGTAAGACAGTGGTGAAATCCCCGGGCTCAACCTGGGAACTGCCATTGTGACTGCAAGGCTGGAGTGCGGCAGAGGGGGATGGAATTCCGCGTGTAGCAGTGAAATGCGTAGATATGCGGAGGAACACCGATGGCGAAGGCAATCCCCTGGGCCTGCACTGACGCTCATGCACGAAAGCGTGGGGAGCAAACAGGATTAGATACCCTGGTAGTCCACGCCCTAAACGATGTCAACTGGTTGTTGGGAATTTATTTTCTCAGTAACGAAGCTAACGCGTGAAGTTGACCGCCTGGGGAGTACGGCCGCAAGGTTAAAACTCAAAGGAATTGACGGGGACCCGCACAAGCGGTGGATGATGTTCTTTAATTCGATGCAACGCGAAAAACCTTACCCACCTTTGACATGTATGGAATCCTTTAGAGATGAAGGAGTGCTCGAAAGAGAGCCATAACACAGGTGCTGCATGGCTGTCGTCAGCTCGTGTCGTGAGATGTTGGGTTAAGTCCCGCAACGAGCGCAACCCTTGCCATTAGTTGCTACGAAAGGGCACTCTAATGGGACTGCCGGTGACAAACCGGAGGAAGGTGGGGATGACGTCAAGTCCTCATGGCCCTTATAGGTGGGGCTAGAAACGTCATACAATGGCCGGTACAAAGGGTAGCCAAGCCGCGAGGTGGAGCCAATCCCATAAAGCCGGTCGTAGTCCGGATCGCAGTCTGCAACTCGACTGCGTGAAGTCGGAATCGCTAGTAATCGTGGATCAGCATGCCACGGTGAATACGTTCCCGGGTCTTGTACACACCGCCCGTCACACCATGGGAGCGGGTCTCGCCAGAAGTAGGTAGCCTAACCGCAAGGAGGGCGCTTACCACGGCGGGGTTCGTGACTGGGGTGAAGTCGTAACAAGGTAGCCGTATCGGAAGGTGCGGCTGGATCACCTCCTTTCTGGAAAATGCAAACAACTGTTTGCTGCTAAATACCCACACTTATCGGTTGTTGGATGACCCATCGAAGACCAAAAAAGGTTTGATGGTTGGGGTCTGTAGCTCAGCTGGT
>NZ_JBHSEY010000064.1:0-769 GCF_042654745.1 Comamonas denitrificans | reverse complement strand
AAAGTGGCAAAACGGGCAATGCCCACGTCAATACCAATGGCCGTGGTGGCCGCAGGAGTTGACTGGGGCACCTCACGCTCAGTCTGGATGCTGGCGTACCACTTGCCGTTCGTTTGGCTGATGGTGATGTTTTTGGCTTGGCCCACAACGTCCCGGCTGTTGCGATACCGAATCCAGCCTAGCTTTGGCAACTTGATCCGGCTGTTGGCTTGGTCGATTTCAAACTGTTTTGCGTCGGGGTAACGGAAACTTTCGCCGCTGCCCTTGCGTTTGAAGCGGGGAAAGTCAGCACGTTTGGCAAAGAAGTTTTTGTAGGCCCGCTCCAAATCTTTCAGTGCGTGCTGCAACGGATGGCAAGGCGCCTGTTTGAGCCACGGGGTATCTGGCCCCTTGCGCCAATCGGTCAGCGACTTAGCCAAAGCCACATAGCCAATGAACTTGCCGCCGGCTTCGTAATTGGTTTTTTGCAACGCCAGCGCCTTGTTATAGACGAACCGGCACGCCCCGGAGAAACGGCGCATATCGCGCTGCTGAGCGCCGTCAGGCATGAGTTCAAATTTGAAGGCTTGCAGGCGTTGCATGGCTTAATTATACTTTGGCCTATGAGAAATAACAACGAGATTCGGCACGGTAGACACTGTGTTTTCTTGATGCATGTGCATTTGGTCTTCGTGACCAAATACCGCCGTGGCGTGTTCACAAAAGAGGTGATTGACGACTTGCGCGAGGTCTTCAAAAGCGTTTGCACAGACTTTGAAGCGGAACTGGT
>NZ_JBHSEY010000063.1:0-526 GCF_042654745.1 Comamonas denitrificans | reverse complement strand
ACGCATGAGAAACCTCGTGCATAGTCGCTTCGGTGGGTTCCTGCTTCACCGAGGCTGGTTTCGCCCGGGTCTTTCGACCCCGGCCAGAGCCGTCCTCTCCACAGGCTAACAAGCGCTGTCCGCGCTCTAAAACATTGATCGCGCCGACCACATCGGCGTTTTCTGCATGGCCACAATCGACGCACAAGAACTTGGCTTGTGTTTGCCGATTCTCTTTGGCAACGTGGCCGCAACAGGGGCAAGTCTGGCTAGTGTGGTGCGCAGGCACTGCAATAAACAGCCCGCCAGCCCAAGCCATTTTGTATTCCAACTGGCGGCGAAACTCGCCCCACCCTTGATCGAGGATGGCGCGATTCAGCCCCGCCTTTTGCTTGACCCGTTTGCCGTGCTTTTCACTATTGCCCTTGGAAGACTTGGACATATTCCTGACCTGCAAATCCTCAACACAAACGAGCGCGTGGTTTTGGCTGATCGCTGTGGTGGTCTTGTGCAGAAAGTCTTTGCGGGCGTTGGCTATGCGGCTGTG
>NZ_JBHSEY010000062.1:0-1151 GCF_042654745.1 Comamonas denitrificans | reverse complement strand
CCAGCGTTTCTCGTATTGCATAGGGCTGAGATAACCCAAGCTGGAATGCAATCTGCGCCAATTGTAGAAGGCCATCCAGTTCATGATGGCCTGCCTTGCTTGCTCCCGGGTTGCGAAGCGCTGGCCATGCACGCAAGCAACCTTGAGCCTGCCCCAGAAGCTTTCGATGGGCGAGTTGTCCCAGCAATTGCCTTTGCGGCTCATCGATGAACGCATCCCCCATTTGGCTAAAGCAGCTTGGAAGTCATGACTGCAATATTGGCTGCCCCTGTCGCTGTGGAAGATGGCTCCAGGCTCAGGCCGCCTTCGCCACCAAGCCATTGCCATGGCATCTTTAACCAAGCTGCTTTGCATGTGGGGCTGCAGGCTCCATCCCACCACCTGACGGCTGAACATGTCAATCACAGCAGCCAAGTACAACCAGCCTTCGTCGGTAGCGATATAGGTGATGTCACCGCACAGAAGTTGGTTGGGTGCCTGAGGCGTAAAACGCCGCTGCACCAAGTCAGGAGCAACCGGCAGGCTGTGTTTGCTGTCTGTAGTCACGACGAACTTGCGCTTGGTTTTAGCACGTATGCCGTGACTTGCCATCAGCTTGCGTACCCGCTCTTTGCCAATACGCAGACCTCTGGCTTGCAGCTCTTTGTGTATGCGAGGCCAGCCGTATTCGCCTTTAACCTCTGCATGAATGGCACGTATGTGGGTCAACGCCAATTCATCGCTACATAGGTGAGATACCTCACCACCGTTGCGTCTGAAACGGAAGTAACCACTGCTGCTCACTTGCAAAACATGACAAGAAACAGCAATCGGATAGACGTTCTTCATTTGATCAATCCAGGCATACCTCGCAGCACGTCCTGCGCGAAGTACGCCGCCGCTTTTTTTGCGATGTCACGCTCCATTCGCAGGCGTGCAACTTCAGCTCGTAGGCGGCTGATCTCCATTTGTTCCGGTGTGACCTTGCTGACAACACCATCGGCAACACCAAGCTGCAAAGTGCCTGCTTTTACTTGTCGCACCCAACTGCCCAGGCTGGCCTTGGGGATGCCCAACGTCTGGCACACCTGCATTTGAGATTGCCCGCTTTGCACCAAGCGCACAGCCTCCAATCTAAATTCCTGCGTGTATGCCGCACGTACTTGCTTTGC
>NZ_JBHSEY010000061.1:0-920 GCF_042654745.1 Comamonas denitrificans | reverse complement strand
AGGCCACGATGTTGGCCGCAGCCATGGGTGTGATGGTCGGCATGCGCAATGCCGTCGCACTGACCCCCACCCCGGCTTGGGTTGCGGGCCGTTTTTGTGTCATCGCGCCGGCCAGGCGCTGCTGGTGTGTTCAGGGTGAGCGCAGCTGGCTCATGGCGTGCGCGAAGGTCTGCGCACTGGGCCAGTTGGAGGCCAGGTACAGGCGGATGCGCCGCGTGTTGCGCGTCACCACTGCCGCCACCTTGAGCAGCTTGATGCGCAGCGTGTCGATCTGCGCCGTGGCCAGCTCTGTGCCCTGCAACGCCAACGCGCGCAGCCTCTCTACCAGCACGTAGCCCAGCGCGGCCAGCAGCATGCGCAGTTGGTTGGAGCGCAGCACATGGCAGCTCGTGCGCGTGGCGAACAGCCCTACCTGCGCTTCCTTGATCCGGTTCTCCGCCTCGCCGCGCTGGCAGTACACGCCGTCGTACAGCGCCTGGGGATCACCGGCAAGGTTTGTCACGATGAAGCGCGGGTTGCAGCCTTGCGCGCCCCATTCAAGCCGCGTGATCACGCGCCGCTCGTGCGGCCAGCTCTGTGCGGCGTAGTCGAATTCATCGACCATGCGCTGTTTGGCCCCGCTGCGCTCGTATTCGTCTTTCATTGAGAGTTCGGCAAACGCCACGCGCGCCTGCAGCCGTGCATTGCGCGCCAGACCCACGATGTAGTGCACGCCGGCGCGCTCGCACCAGTTCAGGATGCGTTGGCGGCAGAACCCGGAGTCGGCCCGAAACACGATGCGCACCTGCGGCCAACTCTGGCGCAGTCTGCGCACCAGCAGCTTGAGGATGGCCCCAGCGTGCTGCGCCGCATCGATGTTGCTGGGCCTCAAGTAGGCGCACAGCAGTTGCTGGCCGCAGAACACGTACAGGGGCAGGTAG
>NZ_JBHSEY010000060.1:0-1238 GCF_042654745.1 Comamonas denitrificans | reverse complement strand
ATGACTAGGCATACGGAGTCGGTGGAGGTGATTTTTAAAGACCAGCGCCGCAGGCGCTGGTCCCTCGCCGAGAAATCAGCCCTGGTGCGGCGCACCTACGAGCCGGGCATGAGCGTCTCGCTGGTGGCTCGGCAGGAAGGCGTTGCCGCAAGCTTGCTGTTCCAGTGGCGTAAGCTTGAACGGCAAGGCGCACTGACCGCCGTCTCTGCTGGTGAGGCAGTGGTGCCGGCATCCGAGTTGGCAGCGGCCCGAGCGGAAATCGCCAAGCTCCAGCGTGTGCTGGGCAAGAAGACCTTGGAGAACGAAATCCTCAAGGAAGCCGTGGAGTACGCCGCCGAAAAAAAGTGGATTGCGCGCTCGCCCTTGTTGCCCGGGGAAGACCAGTGAAGACGGTCTGCCGCACGATGGGGCTGGCGCGCTCGCATGTACGTGAGCTGAGCAGACGCAACGATAGTTGGACAGACGGGCGGCGCCATCGCACGCCCAAGGGGGATGCCCAGTTGCTGGCCGAACTGCGCCAGGAGATTGCCCAGCTGCCCAGCTATGGTTACCGGCGTGCCTGCGCCTTGGTGAACCGCCAACGTAGCGCCACAGGCGATGTGCGGGTCAATGCCAAACGCGTCTATCGCGTCATGGCACAGGCGGGGCTGTTGTTGCCCAAGGCCCCGCGTCGGCGCCATTCATCGCGCGTGCATGAAGGCCGTGTGGCAGTGGCACACAGCGACCTGCGCTGGTGCTCCGATGGCTTGGAAATCAAGTGCGACTCGGGCCAGACGGTGACGGCAACGTTCACCAAGGACTGCTGCGACCGCGAAGTTCTGGCCTGGCGTGCATGGGAGGGCAAAGGGCTGCCGGGGGAGCCGGTGCGCGAGATGCTCATTGAAGCCGTGGAGCGGCGCTTCGGGGCGGCCGATGCCATCCCTGCAGGCCACCAACTGGAGTTCCTGAGCGACAACGGTGGTGCCTACATCGCGGCAGAAACGCGAGCGCTGGCACGCTCACTGGGCCTCAAGCCCATCAACACACCTGTCTGCAGTCCGCAAAGCAACGGCATGGCCGAGAGCTTCGTGAACACCTTCAAACGCGACTACGTGGCGCGTATGGACCTTCGAGACGTCAATACGGTGTTGGCACAGTTGTCGGCCGCCTTTGAGCACTTCAACGAGGTGCATCCGCATTCATCGTTGAAAATGCGTTCGCCTCGGGAGTTCAGGAGGCAGCGGGCCGAACAAGTGCGG
>NZ_JBHSEY010000059.1:0-2195 GCF_042654745.1 Comamonas denitrificans | reverse complement strand
ATACTCATCATCGACCGATAGTGAACCAGTACCGTGAGGGAAAGGCGAAAAGAACCCCGGGAGGGGAGTGAAATAGATCCTGAAACCGTATGCTTACAAAAAGTAGGAGCCTCGAAAGGGGTGACTGCGTACCTTTTGTATAATGGGTCAGCGACTTACATTCAGTGGCAAGCTTAACCGAATAGGGCAGGCGTAGAGAAATCGAGTCCGAATAGGGCGTCTTTAGTCGCTGGGTGTAGACCCGAAACCAAGTGATCTATCCATGGCCAGGATGAAGGTGCTGTAACAGGTACTGGAGGTCCGAACCGACTAGTGTTGCAAAATTAGCGGATGAGCTGTGGATAGGGGTGAAAGGCTAAACAAACTTGGAAATAGCTGGTTCTCTCCGAAAACTATTTAGGTAGTGCCTCAAGTATTACCTGCGGGGGTAGAGCACTGTTTAGGCTAGGGGGTCATGGCGACTTACCAACCCTAGGCAAACTCCGAATACCGCAGAGTACAGCTTGGGAGACAGAGCACCGGGTGCTAACGTCCGGACTCAAGAGGGAAACAACCCAGACCGCCAGCTAAGGTCCCTAAAATTGGCTAAGTGGGAAACGAAGTGGGAAGGCTAAAACAGTCAGGATGTTGGCTTAGAAGCAGCCATCATTTAAAGAAAGCGTAATAGCTCACTGATCGAGTCGTCCTGCGCGGAAGATGTAACGGGGCTAAGCCAGTTACCGAAGCTGCGGATGCACACATTGTGTGCGTGGTAGGAGAGCGTTCTGTAAGCCTGAGAAGGTGTCTGGTAACGGATGCTGGAGGTATCAGAAGTGCGAATGCTGACATGAGTAGCGTTAAAGGGGGTGAAAAGCCCCCTCGCCGTAAGCGCAAGGTTTCCTACGCAACGTTCATCGGCGTAGGGTGAGTCGGCCCCTAAGGTGAGGCAGAGATGCGTAACTGATGGGAAACAGGTCAATATTCCTGTACCGCTCAATAGTGCGATGTGGGGACGAAGAAGGTTAGCTCAGCTGTCTGTTGGAATAGGCAGTTCAAGCTTGTAGCCGTGCTCGGTAGGCAAATCCGCCGAGCTTAGGTGAGGAGTGATAACGAGGGTGCATGCACCTGAAGTGAGTGATACCCTGCTTCCAGGAAAAGCCACTAAGCTTCAGCTATTGAGTGACCGTACCGCAAACCGACACTGGTGCGCGAGATGAGTATTCTAAGGCGCTTGAGAGAACTGCGGAGAAGGAACTCGGCAAATTGATACCGTAACTTCGGGAGAAGGTATGCCGCAAGTAGGTGAACTTGTACAAAGGGAGCCCAAAGCGGTTGCAATAAATCGGTGGCTGCGACTGTTTAATAAAAACACAGCACTCTGCAAACACGAAAGTGGACGTATAGGGTGTGACGCCTGCCCGGTGCTGGAAGATTAATTGATGGGGTGCAAGCTCTTGATCGAAGTCCCAGTAAACGGCGGCCGTAACTATAACGGTCCTAAGGTAGCGAAATTCCTTGTCGGGTAAGTTCCGACCTGCACGAATGGCGTAACGATGGCCACGCTGTCTCCTCCGCAGACTCAGCGAAGTTGAAATGTTTGTGATGATGCAATCTACCCGCGGAAAGACGGAAAGACCCCATGAACCTTTACTGTAGCTTTGTATGGGACTTTGAATAGACTTGTGTAGGATAGGTGGGAGGCTTTGAAGAGCGGATGCTAGTTCGCTTGGAGCCAACGTTGAAATACCACCCTGGTGTGTTTGAGGTTCTAACCTAGATCCATTATCTGGATCGGGGACAGTGCATGGTAGGCAGTTTGACTGGGGCGGTCTCCTCCCAAAGTGTAACGGAGGAGTTCGAAGGTACGCTAGTTACGGTCGGACATCGTGACGATAGTGCAATGGCATAAGCGTGCTTAACTGCGAGACTGACAAGTCAAGCAGATGCGAAAGCAGGACATAGTGATCCGGTGGTTCTGTATGGAAGGGCCATCGCTCAACGGATAAAAGGTACTCTGGGGATAACAGGCTGATACCGCCCAAGAGTTCATATCGACGGCGGTGTTTGGCACCTCGATGTCGGCTCATCTCATCCTGGGGCTGTAGTCGGTCCCAAGGGTATGGCTGTTCGCCATTTAAAGAGGTACGTGAGCTGGGTTTAAAACGTCGTGAGACAGTTTTGTCCCTATCTTCCGTGGGCGCTGCAGATTTGAGGAA
>NZ_JBHSEY010000058.1:0-42508 GCF_042654745.1 Comamonas denitrificans | reverse complement strand
TACGAGGCACAGCGCAAAAAAGCCGCGTAAGCCGGGAGCTAAGAACTCCACAAAACAGGGGCAACATCAATGTGCAGCGCGGCTTTTAAATCGTTGCGCAGGGCCAGCCGGGCGCTGGCCGCCTCTTGCAGGGCGTGGGCAAAAAAGCGCACGCGGTTGTCGCCCGCCGCTTTGGACAGGTGCATGGCCGTTTCGGCCTCGCGCAGCAGCTCGGGCGGGTCTTGACTGTCATTGGGGATCATGACCACCCCGGCACCAGCGGACAGGTGCAGGGTCTGCTGGTGAACCTGCAGGGGTTGGGCGATTTGGGCCAGCACGTTTTCGATGCTGCTGGCCGCCTGGGCGCTGGCTTGTTCCAGTGTGCCGCTCAGGTTGGTCAGCAGCAGGGCAAAGGTGTCGCTGTGGATGCGGGCAAAAAACTGGTGCTGCACTTGCTGGCTGCTCAGGCGCTGGGCCAGGGTGCGCAAGGCGGTATCGCCAAAAGCCATGCCAAAGGCATCGTTGATGGCTTTGAAATTATCAAGATTAAAGGTCGCCAAGGCCGATCGGCGGTTCGGATTGCGCTCTACTTCTTGAAGCTCCAGGTGAATGTGGTCAAAAATCTGGCGGCGGTTGGGCAGGCCGGTCAGGGTATCAAAGTGGGCCAGCTGCCGGATTTTGGCCTCGGCCTGCAGGCGCGGGCGCATATCGCGGGCAACCACCGTGCGCACGGTGCGTCCGTCCACCTCGCGCTGCATGGCGGTGACTTCGCAAGGGATGGGGGTGCCATCCACCGACAGAAAACTCACATCCCACACGCCCGTGGCCCCAGCGGTGGCCCGCTGGCGGATGAGGGGGCGGTATTCCGGGCTCACCAAGGTGAAGATATCGGCCCCAATGAGCTGCTGGGCGGGCCGCCCCAGCAGCTGTTCGGCCCGGCTATTGACGTCCAGGATGGTGCCTTGTTCGTGAAAAAAGATCGCCTCCAGGGTGGCATCGGCCAGTTGGTGAAACCGTGCCTCGGTCGTGCTCAGTGCCGCTTGGCTGGCATGCAGCGCTTGGGCCATGTGTTGCAGGGATTGGCCCAGCTGAAACAGCTCGCCGGTGCCCGCCAAGGGTGCAGCGATTTGTAACTTCCCCTGGCCAATGGTGCGCATGGCTGCGTCCAGAGCGGCCACCGGGCGCAGGATGAAGCGGCGGGCAAGGCTTAAGAGCAGGATGGCCGCAATGCTGGTAATGAGCAGAAACATCAACCATTGCGCCCGCGTGTGTGCGCTGTACTGGGCGACCAAGGGGGCCAGGTCGTATTCAATCAACAGGCTGCCGTAGCGGTTGGTGCGCAACTCGTTGGAGCGCAGGGGCATGGCCACTGGGGAGATGGCGTGCAGCTGCAGGCCTTCGATGTCCAGGTGCAGGTGGGCTTGGCCAGGCTTGGTGCTGACCGTCTCCAGGGCCTGGGCTTGGTGGGGCAAGGCTTGCTTGGCAGGCAAGCCCTTCCAGGCAAATTGGGTGGCGGCCAGCACCTGGTCGTTGTCATCGAGCAAAACGGCGTAATTCACCATCGGCGAGAGGCCTAAATCGGCCACGATGGCATCCGTGCCACTGCCATCGCCTCGGCGCAGCACGGTTTCCAAGGCCCGGCGGGCACTGAGCAGTTGGGCGTGGGCTGTGCGCTGCGAGAAGCGTTGCAGGTCTTGCTGGGCGTGCCAGTGCTCTAAAAGCGTTAGCAAGAAAAACACCAGGGCGCAGACGATGAGCAAGGCCAGGGGCAGCCATACCTGCAAGCGGATGGAGCGCGGCGCAGTGGAGGGGCTGGCGGTCATGGGGTGGCCTTTTGGGCAAAATCGGCCCGAATCAGATCCGCCATATTGGGCGGGTTGGGCAGCAGGTGGCTGGTCTGCATCACACGGTGGCCAAGTACTGGGCGGTAGCGGCCAGGCCGGTGTCAGCCTGGGTCAGCAGCGTGTGGTTCATGCGGGCATCGGGGATGTCAATGCCCGCCAGTGCCTGGCCCAGCTCCTGGGGGGCAAGGCCTTGGCGCTGGGCCATGTGCTGCCAGGCTGGGGTGGGGTGTTCGCGCAAATAGGTCAGTGCCTGCTGCTGACCGGCAATCAGCCGTTCAATTTGCGCGCGGCAGCACTCTAAAGCCGATTGCCGCGCTACCAGCACATCGACGATTTGCCCCGGAATGTCTGCGCTGCTGAACACCACCTGCCCGCCCGCGTTGAGGATTTTTTGGCGCACGGGGTCAAGTGTGACCACGGCATCAATGGTGTTGGCCTGCCACGCGGGCCAGTGTTCATCCAGGGGCAGGGGCACGACGCGGATGTCGGACACCTGCAAGTGCGCTTGTGCTAAGGCGGCGTTGAGCATGTAGCCCCCGACGGCGGTTTGCTCCACGCCAATGCGTTTGCCGCGCAGGGCATCCAGGGTGGTGATGCCCGGCTTGGCCAGCAGTGCATCTGCACCGGCAGAAGTGTTCAGCACCCAAATAACGGCGATGGGCACACCCTCTTGGGCCAGCAGCAAGGCTTCATCCAGGGTCAGCCCTGCCAGGTCCAAGCTGCCAACGCGCAAGGCATCCATGGCTTGGGTGGACGATGCCAGCTCCACCAAACGCAGATTGGCCCCTTCGTAATAGCCCAGGTCGCGGGCCAAATACAAGGGCTCGTAGCCAATCCAGGTATTGGTGCCGACCGTCAGTGGGGGCTGGTAGCGGGGGCTGCAGCCCAGCAAAGCCGCAGCCACGACAAAACAGTGGCAACAGCAAAAAATAGACGAAAGATGTGCGGCATGGGGCAGAAAAAACTGCAGAAGGTGCAGTGTGTGCGTTCAATTATGCCAAGTCCCTTAGAACGTGTTCACGATCTCCTCATGGGTGTGCGGGCGCGGCTTCGGGCGGTCTGCGTCGTTGCAAATCCTCGCAATAGCCAAGCTATTGCTGTGGTTTGCGCCTCGCAACCCATCCCCAACCGCATCCCCCACACCTTCATTCGAGATCATGAACACGTTCTTAGGCAAAAAAGGGCTTGAGAACGTGTTCGCGATCTCTCGTGAACACGTTCTTAGCGCCGATGTGAGCGATGGCTGGGCTGCAATAAAACGATCAGCGCCCCGGCACCGCCATCGGCGGGCCGGGCCTGGACAAAGGCTTGCACTTCGCGCTTTTGCACCAGCCAGCGTAGCACCTTGCCCTTGAGCACGGGCACCTTGCCCGGCGAGCCCAGGCCCTTGCCGTGGATGATGCGCACGCAGCGCAGCCCAGTGCGGTGGGCCAGGCGGATGAATTGGCCCAGGGCCTCGCGCGCCTCATCGGTGCGCAGGCCGTGCAGGTCCAGCTGGCGCTGAATGCTCCACTGCCCGCTGCGCAGCTTGCGCAACACGTCCGGGCCGATACCGGGGCCGCGGTAGCTTAAATCGGCATCCACCTCCAGCAAGGTGCTGATGTCAAACTCATCGCTCATGGCTTCGCGCAGCACGTTTTGCTCATCAATATGCAGCTGCAGCGGCTCTGGAGGTATGTTTTTTGTTTTGTTTTGATAGATATTTTTTACAGGCAGTGGGGTTACTGCTCCTACTGTAAGAGCAAACAGATTGCGCTCGCGTTCTGCTTGGCGGGCGGCCGCTTCCTGGGCCTGGCGCAGGGCCAATTGTTGGGCGTGGCGCTGTTGGATCTCTTTGGCCAGGGGTTTGAGCCCGTGCAGGCCATGGATGCGGGTGGCTCGCTTCATACCAAGCCCTGCTCGGCCATCGACAAGGCCTGGCCCTGGGCCACGATAAGGTGGTCCAGCACACGCACATCCACCAGCGCCAGGGCCGATTTCAAGGTGCTCGTCAGCTGGATGTCGGCACGGCTGGGCTCCACACTGCCGCTGGGGTGGTTGTGCGCCAGCACCACGGCGGCGGCGTGGTGGTGCAAGGCGCGCAGCACCACCTCGCGCGGGTACACCGAGGTTTGACTGAGCGTGCCGCGAAACAGCTCCTCCATGGCAATCAGGTGGTGCTGGCTGTCCAGAAACAGCACGGCAAACACCTCGTGCTGGCGGTGTGCCAAGTGCAGTTGCAAATAGTGTTTCACGGCCTCGGGGCTGTCAAACAGCGGGCGCTGCTGCAGCTGCTGGGCGGTGGCGCGGCGGGCCAGCTCCATCACGGCCAAAATTTCGGTTTGCTTGGCCGGCCCCAGGCCTTTGATGCTGGCCAGGTCGCGCACGCTGGCGTTGAGCAGCCCCGCCAGCCCGCCTTGCTGCGCCAAAATCGCGTGCGCCAGTTGCAGCACGCCGCAGCCGGCCAGGCCGGTGCGCAGCAAAATGGCCAGCAGCTCCGCATCGGACAGCGCACCCGCGCCCCGGGCCAGGAGTTTTTCGCGCGGCAGGGTATCGGGGGGTAAGTCTTTGAACGACATGGCAGGCGTAAAAAAAGGGCTAAGGGTAACTTCTTACAATGCGGCCCAGTTTAAAGGGACTCTTATGACCGATAGCTTCGTATCAACCCAGGACACCGCCCGCGTGCAGCCGGGCGCTTTTTTAACTTTGCACTACCGCTTAAGCGGTGCCACCGGCGATGTGGTGAACACCTTTGGTGGCAAACCCAGCACACTGACGCTGGGCATGGGTGAGCTGGCCCCTGCGCTGGAAGAAAAAATCATCGGCCTGGCCGAGGGTGAACGCGCCAGCTTTGCGTTGCCGGCCGGTGCGGCGTTTAGCGAACGCAACCCCGAACTGGTGCAGTGGGTATCGCGCAAGCTGCTCAGTGCCCAGGGCGACCCGAACGAGCAGTACGAAGTGGGCGAAGTGGTGGAATTTCCCACCCCCGATGGCGAAGGCAGCTACGCCGGTGCCGTGGTGCAGGTGCGCGAGGATGGCGCGGTGCTGTTTGACTTCAACCACCCGCTGGCCGGCCAGCCGGTGACGTTTGAAGTTGAAATCATTGGGATCATTTGAGGTGATGGAGCCCAAAGAAATTCTCCTGGCCGAGCCGCGCGGCTTTTGCGCCGGGGTCGATCGTGCGATCGAGATCGTCGAGCGGGCGCTGCTCAAATTTGGTGCCCCCATCTACGTGCGCCATGAAATTGTGCACAACACCTATGTGGTCAATGACCTGAAAGCGCGCGGCGCGATCTTCATCGAAGACTTGGCCGAGGTGCCAGCCGGTGCCACCTTGGTGTTCTCGGCCCACGGCGTGAGCCAGGCCGTGCAGCAAGAGGCCAAGCGCCGGGGCTTTAGCATTTTTGATGCCACCTGCCCGTTGGTGACCAAGGTCCACGTTGAAGTGGCCAAGCTGGCCAAGGAGGGCTACGAGTTCCTCATGATTGGCCACAAAGGCCACCCCGAGGTGGAAGGCACCATGGGCCAGCTCTTGGACGGCATCTACCTGGTCGAGGACGAGGCCGACGTCCACACCGTGCAGCCGCGCCAAAGCGAGAAGCTGGCCGTGGTCACCCAGACCACCTTGAGCGTGGACGATGCCGCCAGCATTCTGGCCGCCATTCGCCAGCGCTTTCCGCAGATTCGCGAGCCCAAGCAGCAAGATATTTGCTACGCCACGCAGAACCGCCAGGATGCGGTCAAGCAACTGGCCGGGCAGGTGGATGTGCTCATCGTCGTGGGCAGCCCCACCAGCAGCAACAGCAACCGCCTGCGCGAGCTGGCCGAGCGCCTGGGCACGCCCGCCTTCATGGTTGATAGCCCTGAAGAATTGCAGCCGCAGTGGTTCGCCCAGGCCACCCGCGTGGGCTTGACGGCGGGCGCTTCGGCCCCCGAGGTGCTGGTGCAGGGCGTGATTGCGCGCATCCAGGCATTGGGCGCGGCCAGCGTGCGCAAGATGGACGGGTTGGAGGAAACCATCAAGTTCCCCCTGCCCAAAGGCTTGAAGCTGGAGCCGCTGTCCATCAGTAAATCGAAAAAATAAAGAGCTTTTTGCGCTTGAAAATAAAGGACTTCAGAGTGTTTAAC
This sequence comes from Comamonas denitrificans, assembly GCF_042654745.1. NCBI lineage: Bacteria > Pseudomonadati > Pseudomonadota > Betaproteobacteria > Burkholderiales > Comamonadaceae > Comamonas > Comamonas denitrificans. Next base: position 36,578 of record NZ_JBHSEY010000058.1, on the reverse strand, counting down.
CTCTGAAGCCCTTTGTTTATGAGCGGTTCAAGCTCTGTTATTTAACCCCACATGTCCAGCGGCGGATCGGCCGCCACGGCCCGCAGGATGTCGGTGCGGCTGACAAAGCCCAACAGCACCCCCTCGGCATCGGTCACGGGCAGGCCGGGCAAGCCGGTATCCATCAGCACATGGGCCAGGCGGCGCAAGCTGGTGTCTTGCGCCACGGCGGGCACGGGGGTGAGCATCAGCTCGGCCACGCGGCGCTGGGCCATGGCCGGGCTGGGGCTGCGCGCCAGCGATGGCGGGGCCATGTCAGCACGCAGCAGCAGGCCCACCACCCGATCGCGCTCATTGAGCACGGGGGCCTGGGCCACCCGGTGCGTGCTGAGCAGGCTCCAGGCCGCCTCCACCGACATGTGCGGGCGCACGGTCAAAGCGCCCCGGGTCATCACATCGGCCACCAATTCCAGGGGGCGGCGCTCTTTGGGGGCATCTTGGCCGTAGGCGCTGCGCAGTTGGGCGCTTTGGCGCTGGGTGTGCGGGGGGGCGGTATCGGTGGCCAGCTGGCCGGCTGCGCGTTCGCCCACGTCCGTGGTGTTGGAGCGCAGCGCCGCCGGCCGTGCCACGCCGCGCACGGCAGCGATTTGGCTCAGGCGCTCGTAGCTGCCAGCGTACATTGGGCCGTTGGTGTTAAAGACGTAGAACATCGGGGGCAGCCTCCAGGGTTGTGCAGACCAGCGGTTATAGCAGGCACAATTAGCGGTTTGCCGCGCTACGGCCTCACTGATACCACCACCATGCTAGATGTTCTTTTGCTGCGCAAAGATTTGGACAGCGTTATCGCCCGTCTTTCCACCCGTAAAAATCCCCAACCCTACTTGAACGTTGAGGCTTTCCGTGCCCTGGAAGCCGAGCGCAAAACCCTGCAAATGCGCACGGAAGAATTGCAGGCCCAGCGCAATCAGCTCTCCAAACAGATCGGCCAGCTCATGGGCAAGGGCGAGAAAGAGGCCGCCGAAGCCGCCAAGGCCCAGGTTGCTGCGTTCAAGGACGAACTCGATGCCTCGGCCCAGCGCCTGGAATCCATCCAGGCCGAGCTGGCCACCTTGCTGCTGGCCGTGCCCAACCTGCCGCACGCGAGCGTGCCCGTGGGCGCGGGCGAGGAGGACAACGTCGAAGTGCGCCGCTGGGGCACACCGCGCAGCTTTGACTTCGAGGCCAAAGACCACGTGGATGTGGGCACGCCGCTGGGGTTGGATTTTGATATGGGCGTGAAGCTCTCCGGGGCCCGCTTTACGGTGATGCAGGGCGGCATCGCCCGCCTGCACCGTGCCCTGGCGCAATTCATGCTGGACGTGCAAACCCAGGAGCACGGCTACACCGAGTGCTATGTGCCCTACGCGGTGAACGCCGATTCGCTCCAAGGCACGGGCCAGTTGCCCAAGTTTGAGGAAGACCTGTTTGCCGCCAAAAAAGGCGGGCAGGACGGCGAGCCGGTGCCCGATCATGCGGCGCTGTACCTGATCCCCACCAGCGAAGTGCCACTGACCAACTTTGTGCGCGACGAAGTGCTGCCCGAGGCCACTTTGCCCATCCGCCTGACCGCGCACACACCGTGCTTTCGCTCCGAGGCCGGCAGCTACGGGCGCGATACGCGCGGCATGATCCGCCAGCACCAGTTCGACAAGGTGGAAATGGTGCAAATCGTCCACCCCGAAAACAGCTACGAAGCGCTGGAAGCCATGACCGGCCACGCCGAGGCCATCCTGCAAAAACTGGGCTTGCCCTACCGCGTGATGAGCCTGTGTACGGGCGACATGGGCTTTGGCGCGGCCAAAACCTACGACCTGGAAGTGTGGCTGCCCGGCCAGGGCAAGTACCGCGAAATCAGCTCCATCTCCAACTGCGAAGACTTCCAGGCCCGCCGCCTGCAAGCGCGCTTCAAGAATGCCAAGGGCAAAAACGAGCTGGTACACACCCTGAACGGCTCGGGCCTGGCCGTGGGCCGCTGCCTGGTGGCCGTGCTGGAAAATTATCAGAACCAGGACGGCAGCGTGACCATTCCCGAAGCCTTGCGCCCCTACATGGGCGGCTTGGAGCGCTTGGCCGCGTAAATTTCAGCATATTTCAGCGTAAATTTTTCGTGCGGGCCTAAAAATCCAGCTACAATTGCGGATTCCACGATGCGGAGAGGTGGCAGAGTGGTCGAATGTACCTGACTCGAAATCAGGCGTGGTGGCAACATCACCGAGGGTTCGAATCCCTCCCTCTCCGCCAGTGAATCGTTTTTTTGCGCGGCTGTAGCTCAGCTGGATAGAGTACTTGGCTACGAACCAAGGGGTCGTGGGTTCGATTCCTGCCAGCCGCGCCAGATGCAAAGCCCTGAAACTGAAAAGTTTCAGGGCTTTTTGCTTTGCGTTTGATTTTGCTGATTTGTTGTTTACACGGTGGGCGCGGCTTCGGGCCAGTGCCACAGGCCGTCGTACACCCGCGTGGCCGGGCCTTGCATGTGCACGTGCTGGCCTTCGCCCGGCCAGTCAATCTGCAATGGCCCGCCGGGCAGCAGCACCGTCACGTGCTGGCCCAGCCAGCCCAGGCGCTGCCCGGCGACCACGGCGGCGCAGGCACCGGTGCCGCAGGCCAAGGTTTCGCCGGTGCCGCGTTCATAAACGCGCAGGCGGATGCGGTCGGGGACCAGCACCTGCATGAAGCCAACATTCACCCGGGCAGGAAAGCGCGGGTGCGATTCCAGCAGCGGCCCCAGCGTGGCGACGGGGGCGCTGTCCACATCCGCCACGCGCAGCACAGCGTGCGGGTTGCCCATGTTCACCACGGCCAGGTGTACCGTTTCATCGCCCACAGCCACGGGGTAGCGCAGCGCCGGGGCCGGGGCGGTGAAGGGGATTTCTTGCGGCAGAAAGCGCGGCATGCCCATGTCCACCTGCACGTGGCCGGTGTCGGTGATGTGCAGCACGATGGTGCCTGCGCAGGTCTGCACGCGGATGCGGCGTTGGTCCGTCAGCCCCTGGTCGTGGACGAAGCGGGCAAAGCAGCGGGCACCGTTGCCGCATTGCTCCACCTCAGAGCCATCGGCGTTAAAGATGCGGTAGCCAAAGTCCACATCCGCGCTTGGCCCTGGCGTGACCACCAGCAACTGGTCAAAGCCCACGCCGAAATGCCGATCGGCCAGGGCACGGATGTCTTCCGGTGACAGGGCGATGGGCTGGCGCGTGGCATCCAGCACCAGAAAATCGTTGCCCAGACCGTGCATTTTGGTGAAGGGCAGGGGCGGGCGGCGCAAAGCCGTTGTGCTCGTCGTGGTCATGGCGTAAGGGGTTGGGCGCGCTTGTGCCCGCTAGCTTCGTAGGCGGTGACGATGCGCTGGAAGGCGTGGGGATCGACCGGATGACCGTGCAAAAAGGCATCAATCTGGTCGTAGGTGACACCGTAGGCGGCTTCGTCCGGGCGGCCTGGGGCGAGGTCTTCCAGATCGGCGGTGGGGGTTTTGTGAACCAGTTCGGCCGGTGCGCCCAAGTGGGTGGCGATGGCGCGCACCTGGCCCTTGACCAAGCCGGACAGCGGGGCCAGATCGCACGCACCATCGCCGAATTTGGTGAAAAAGCCCATCACCGCCTCGGCGGCGTGGTCGGTGCCAATCACCAGCCCGCCCGTGGCGTTGGCCAGGGCGTATTGCGCCACCATGCGGGTGCGGGCCTTGACGTTGCCCAGCACAACATCGCGCCGGCGGGCGGGCAGGGTGGACAGCTTGGGCAGGTGCGCAGCCAGGGCCTGCACCGCGTTTTCAATCGGCACGGTGCATTCCTCATCGGCGCGGACAAAGGCCAGGGCAGCGCGGGCAGCGTCCTCGTCGTGCTGGGTGCCGTAGGGCAGGCGCACAGCGATGAAACGGTAGCGGCCATCGCGGGTGCGGGTGCGCAGCGCCTGCACGGCCAGTTGTGCCAGCCGCCCGGCCACCAGCGAATCAACCCCGCCGCTGATGCCCAGCACCAGGGTGGTCAGGCCGCTGGCCTGCAGCGTGTCTTCGATGAAGACCTGCCGCCGCAGTGCCTCGGCTGCCAGCATGGCCGGGTTGGTAAACGGCGGGGTCACACCCAGCACGGCGGCAATGGCGTTTTGGCGGGGGTGCAGGCGTGGCAGGGTCATGGCTGCCACTCCCGCGCGGGAAATTGCAGCGTGGCGAAGTAGTCTTGCAGCGTCTCGGCGCGGCGGATGCGCTCTACGCTGCCATGGGGGCGCAGCAGCAGCTCCTGCGGGCGCAGCTTGCCGTTGTAGTTAAAGCCCATGGCGTGGCCGTGCGCCCCGGTGTCGTGGATGACGAGCAGATCGCCATCGGCCACCGGCGGCAGGGGGCGCTGCACGGCAAATTTATCGTTGTTCTCGCACAGCGAGCCAACGACATCCACCAGCGCGTCATGCGGGTTGGCCTCGCTGGCGGTTTTGCCGACCACGTCGATGTGGTGGTACGCGCCGTACATGCCGGGGCGCATCAGGGCGGACATACAGGCATCCACGCCGATGTAGGTGCGATAACTCTCTTTGCGGTTGATGGCCCGCGTCACCAGCACGCCGTGTGGGCCGGTGATGTAGCGCCCGCTTTCCATGTGCAGCGCGGGCGCGTGGCCGTGGCGGGTGCGGAAATCGGCCAGCAGCGCCTGCGCCTGTTGGCCCAGGGCCTCGACATCGAATGCTTCCTCTTCGGGCCGGTAGGGGATGCCCAGGCCGCCGCCCATGTTGATGAACTCCAGGCGAATGCCCAGCTCTGCCTGCACCCAGGCGGCCACCTGCAGCAGCATCTCTACCGTCTGCACCATGTAGCGGTGGTCGCGCTCGTTCGAGGCCAGCATGGTGTGCAGGCCAAAGCGCCGCGCCCCCCGGGCCTGGGCGGCGCGAAAAGCGTCGAGCAGCTGGGCGTGTGGCACGCCGTATTTGGCCTCCAGCGGGTTGCCGATGATGCTGTTGCCGCTGCGCTCGGCCCCGGGGTTGTAGCGAAAGCACACCAGCTCGGGCATCTGCGGCACCTTGGCCACCAGGCTCAGGTCGTCCAGGTTCAGGATGCAGCCGCCGTCCTGCGCGGCCACGGCAAATTCCTCGGGCGAAGTGTTGTTGGAGGTGAACATGATCTCCTCGCCGCGTGCGCCAGCCTGGCGGGCCAGCACCAGTTCGGCGATGGAGCTGCAATCAAAACCGCAGCCCAGCTCACGCAGCAAGGCCAGGATGCGCGGGTTGGGCAGCGCCTTGACGGCGTAATACTCTTTGAACCCGGCCACCTTGGCAAAGGCCGCGTGCAGGCGGGCCATGGTGGCGCGGATGCCGGCCTCGTCGTAGATATGAAAGGGCGTGCCGAAGTGCTCGGCAATGGCTGGCAGCTGGGGGTACAGGCGCTGGCGAAAATCGTTGGAAATGGGCATGGTGGATTCTCTGTTTGCTGTATTTATTGAAGCGCTTGGCGTATACGCTGCAAGGCGTTGGCCACGTTTTCTGCACTATTGAAGGCGCTGATGCGCACATGCTGCTGGCCGCAGCGGCCAAAGCCCACACCCGGCGTGCAGACCACCCCGGCGCGGTGCAGCAGCAGGTCGAAAAACGCCCAGGCATCGCGCTGCGCATCAATCCAGACGTAGGGCGCGTTCTCGCCCCCGGTGCAGGCAAAGCCCATGGCCTCAAAAGCGCGGCGAATGGTGCGGGCGTTGTCCAGGTAGCCGTCAATCAGCGCCCGCACCTGCTGCTGGCCCTCGGCGCTGTAGACCGCCTCGGCAGCGCGTTGCACGGGGTAGGACACGCCGTTGAACTTGGTCGTGTGCCGCCGCATCCACAGCGCATGCAGGGCTACGGGCTGGCCGCTGTCGTCCCAGGCCATGCACTCTTTGGGCACCACGGTGTAGGCGCAGCGCAGGCCGGTAAAGCCCGCCGTCTTGGAGTAGCTGCGAAACTCAATCGCCACCTCGCGCGCGCCGGGGATTTCGTAGATGGAGTGCGGCAGTTCGGGGTCGCGAATAAAGGCTTCATACGCCGCATCAAACAAAATCAGCGCCCGGTTTTGGCGCGCGTAATCCACCCAGGCGGCCAGTTGCGCGCGCGTGGCGGTGGCGCCCGTGGGGTTGTTCGGAAAGCACAGGTAGATCAGATCGACCGGCTCGCTGGGCAGGGCGGGCACATAGCCGTTGGCGGCGGTGCTGTCCAGATAGACAAAGCCGGGGTAGCGGCCATCGACGGCGGCATCGGTGCGCCCGGCCATGACGTTGGTGTCCACATACACCGGGTACACCGGATCGGGGATGGCCACGCGCACATCCTGGGCAAAAATCTCCTGGATGTTGCCGGTGTCGGACTTGGCGCCATCGCTGACAAAAATTTCATCGGCATCGACCTGGGCACCACGGGCTTGGAAGTCGTGCGTAGCAATCGCCTCGCGCAGAAAGTCGTAGCCCTGCTCCGGGCCATAGCCGCGAAAGCTGGCGGCATTGGCCATCTCGTCCGTGGCCTGGTGCAGCGCGGCAATGCAGGCGGGCGGCAGCGGCTGGGTCACATCGCCAATGCCCAGGCGGATCAGGTGTTTGTCCGGGTGCTGCTGCTGAAAGGCGCTGACACGCCGGGCGATGTCGGCAAACAAATAGCTGGCTTGCAGCTTGGGGTAGTGGGGGTTGATGCGGATCATGGTGGGTTCTTCAAGCTGGCCGGTTGAATCAATAAAACAATAGCTTCTACCGCTGATAAATAAATGTTTTTATAGATAAATAATCTTTAAAACAAGCAAATACAAGCGTAAACAGCTATTCAATGAATGAACACTTGCCATCATGCACAGGTGCCTAGGCACCTGCCTTATTGCACAATGGCGCTTAAAGAAAGATGCAAGCAAGAACCGTGCCAAGCTGAAAAATCTTTGCTTTGGGCCCGTATTTTCAGGGCGCTGCGCTGCTTTGCTGCGGTGCAGCGTGCCCAAGACGGCCCGGCTTGCCAGCCGCGCCATGCACCAAAAAAGTGCAGCCATGCCCCGCTGCAGCGCAGGCGGTCTGCTGGGTGCGGGTAGAGTAAAGCTAGCTGGCTAGCTGTTATGGGCTTTGGCAAACGTCAGGATCACCTCGCGAATGATCTTGCGCTGGGGTGCGGGGAGCTGCAAAAAAGCATCGAAGGTTTCGCGCTCCAGATAGCCCACACCTTCTTCCCAGCGTTGGCGGTGCTGCAGCACCGACTGGCGTATGCCTTCGCCAAAGCGCAGCACTTCGGGTTCGATCTTGAGCACCTCCGCCAGGGTGATGAGCTTGTCTTGCTCGGGAATGGACTCCCCCCGCAGCCAGCGCGACACCGCCTGGAATGACACCGATCGGCCCCAGTAGTGCGTATTGAACAAATTGAGCAATACCGCCGGGCGCGGCTCCAAGCCTGCGGCCCGCATGGCAGCTTGCAGACGTTCGGCAAATTCCAGCTTTTGATCCATGCTGGAACATTAAATTTCTGTTTAATTTTTATTAAACTTTGTGTTGTACGATCAATTGAATTTTTAGTTCAATTTTTGATTGAATTGCGCAAATTGGCGCATTTCACGTACAGCCCATGCCCAAGTCCCTGCTCGAACAACTCCCCGAAATCGTCGCCAACGGGCGCAAGCAAGCCGAACGCATCCTAGAAAGTCTGGAAAGTCGATCACGCGTGCGCCTGCAAACGCGCGAGGTGGTGCTGCCCGCCAAGGACGTGGCAGCGCAGGACTGGGTGACGCAACAAACCCGCCAAACCCAACACGCCGCCGCGCAGGCGGGCAACGGGCAGGACGCGGGCTGGATGAACCGCCTGATCTACGGCGACAATCTGCTGGCCATGGCCGCGCTGCTGGCGGGCGATGAGCACACACCCAGCCTGCGCGGCAAGGTGGATTTGATCTATATCGACCCGCCGTTTGATTCCAAAGCCGACTACCGCACCAAAGTCACGCTACCGGGTGTGGAGCTGGAGCAGCGGCCCACGGTGATTGAGCAGTTTGCGTATTCCGATACCTGGAGCGACGGCACCGCCTCCTACCTGGCCATGATCACGCCGCGCCTGATCCTGATGCGCGAGCTGCTGGCGGACACCGGCTCGATTTATGTGCATCTGGATTGGCATGTGGGGCATTACGTCAAGCTGGTGATGGATGAGATTTTTGGCAAAAAGAGCTTCGTCAACGAAATCGTTTGGTGTTACAGCATCGGCGGAAAAGGCGACGGCAGGTTTGCAAGAAAACACGACACGATCCAGCTTTATGCGAAAAGCGATTCACCCATATTCAACGGAAAAGATCCAATGGTTGTTATGAATCGCAAGCCGAACAGCCACATGCGCCTCAAAGTCGATGCAGACGGGCGTGAATACCAAGAGAAGACTGATAAGAAAAGCGGGAAGGTATACCGCTACTACGTTGACGAAGGAAAAATCCCTGAGGACTATTGGACTGACATCGAACAGCTCAATCGAGAAGATTCGGAGCGGGTCGGATACGACACCCAAAAGCCACAGGCGCTACTCAGACGAATTCTTGCAGCGTCATCCAATCCTGGCTCGATCATTTGTGACTTCTTCGGCGGCTCCGGCACCACCGCCGCCGTCGCTGAAAAACTGGGCCGCCGCTGGATCACCACCGATCTGGGCAAACCCGCCTGCATGATCATGCGCAAGCGCTTGATCGACCTGGAGGCCAAGCCCTTCCTGTACCAGGCCATTGGGACTACCAGATCGAAGCGGCCAAAACCCATTTTGGCAAACGCGATTTTCGGGTGGGCGATTTGTCGCAAATCGTGTTGTCGCTCTATGGTGCCCTGCCATTGCCGCTAGAAGCCAACCCGCAGCGCAATCTGGGCCAGATTGCCGGGGTGGATTTTGGCGGGCGGCGTGGCAGCAAGACGCTGGTGCTGGCCGATTCGCCCAACAAGCTCACGGGCGCGGCCACGCTGAAAAAAGCCATTGCCCAGCGCGACAACCTGTTGGGCGGCTGGGACCGTGTGGTGGTGCTGGGCTGGAACTTTGACCCCTCGATTGGCGAGACGATTACGGCGCTGAACGATAACCGGCTAGAGGTGCTGGTGATTCCGCCCGACTTGCTCGATCGCCTGCGCAAAAAAGGCGGGGTGGAGAAGCTGCGTGGGCAGGTGCGTTTTTCCAGCCTGCAGTACCTGACGCTGCACCCGGTGCAGCGGCGCGTGCAGGGCAACGAAGAAACCCTGAGCGTGCGCCTGAAAAACTATGTGCTGCTCTCGCCTGAGGCGATCAATCTGGACGATGCCAACCGCGCCAAGCTGCAAGCTGTTGCCAACGCCGAGCCACTGGCGCTGATCGAATACTGGGCAGTGGACCCGGACTACGACGGGTAGGTGTTCCGCTCGGTGTGGCAGGACTACCGGGGCAATGTCGCCAACGATGGCGATCCGCTGCGCGTGACCACGCAGGCCTTGCTGACGGTGCCCGCCAAGGCCAGGCTGCGCCGCGTGTGCGTGCGGGTGGTGGATGTGTTTGGCTTTGAGGCCGAGGTGGTCAGCACCGTGGAGAGCGTGGAGGGGGTGGCGTGAGCGCGTGGTTAGCGCTTCATATCCCGATAGAAATTCTCGTGCGGCCCCAGGGCTTCCAGATAGACCAGCCGCACGGTGTCCTCGCGGGTGTAGCCCAGCAGATACAGCTGGCCGTTGCTGCGGAATTTATGCACCCACAGCTGGGCCAGATCGCCTTTTTTGCGCTCGCCCACATCGGGGTTTTGCGCCACGGTGGCCACAGCGGCATCGGTATCGGCAATCAGTGTGGCGTTGGTCAGCTTTTTGTAGCTGCGGGCAAAGCGCCGGGTTTGGCGCACTTCCCAGCTCATGCTTGTACGGCAGCGGTGCTGCGTGGCGTGAAGGGCGTGGCATCTTCGTGCGGCTCGGCCAGGCTCATCAGGCTTTCGGCAATGAAGGAGGCAGGCAGATCGGGGTTGTCCAGCGCGGCGCGGCCCACTTTGGCCCAGAACTCCACCTGTCCTTGGACGGTGCGGAATTCCGCCTTGGCGGCAGCACGGGCGGCATCAACCAGGCTTTCGTCGATACGTACGGAGATGGTGGACATGGCGTTTCCTTTCTTGATTTACCACAATTGTAGGCAAGTTGGCATCTTATGGCTTTGAACAATGATTCCCCTTTGGCGCTTTCTGCCGCACTGACGGCCCGTACCCAGCAGCTTTGCCTGGGCTTGGAAGATGGCGCTGCTGACCTGCTGGAGCTGGTCACACCTACCACCGCTGAACTATTGCACTGGTGGTTTGGCCAGGACATGGTCGATGCCCGCGGTGGTGCAGCTGGCGGGCTGAATTTTCATGCGGGGCAGAAGCAGGCGATTCTGAATGCCATCGTCGCGCACGAGGTGCTGGGCGCAAGCAGTTTGCAGGATTTGTACGAGCAAGCCGCACCCGATGCGCTGCTGGTCGGTACCCGGCTGGTCGAGGTGTCACAACCCAAACACGCGCACCCCAAATACTGCTTCAAGATGGCCACGGGCACGGGCAAAACCTGGGTGCTGCAAGCGCTCTTGATCTGGCAGTTGCTCAACAAGAATGCGGCGCTGGCTGAGGGGCTGGACAACCCACGCTTTACGCGCCACTTCATGGTGGTGGCACCAGGGCTGATTGTGTATGAGCGCTTATTGGATGCGTTCTGTGGAAGATTGATAGCTGGAAGCGCAAGTGGGGAAAGGGATTTTAGCCAATCTGATGTGAAAAAATTTGCCGATTTGTTCATCCCCGAAGCGCACCGTGAAGCGGTGTTTGCCTTTGTGCGCGGCAATGTGTGCGCCAAGCATGAGATTGGTTTGAAGGCCACGGGCAACGGCATGATTGCCATCACCAACTGGCATTTGCTGGCCGAGGGGGATGCGGCTGCGGATGGCGATGGTATTGCGGATGTGCAAGCGCTGGGTGCAGATTTACCCGCCCATGAAGTGGCCGCTGCGGTGTTGCCCCTGGCCCCAGGCCGCGCCACGGGCAACAGCCTGGAAGTGCTGGACCGGCGCTATGCACGCGGCAATGTGCTGGAGTATCTGGCTGCGCTGCCTGAGCTGATGGTGTTCAACGATGAGGCGCACCACATCCACGACTTCAAGCGTGAGGGTGAAGTCACCGAGGTGGAGTGGCAAAAAAGCCTGAGCCGCATTGCCGCACCCAAGGGGCGGCGTTTTTTGCAGGTGGATTTTTCGGCCACGCCGTACAACGACGTGGGCAGCGGCAAAAACAAGAAAAAACTCTACTTTCCGCATATCGTGGTGGACTTTGACCTGAAAAGCGCCATGCGGGCCGGGCTGGTGAAATCGCTGGTGCTGGACCGGCGCAAGGAGATTGGCGCATTGCCGTTGGACTTCAAGGCCGAGCGCGATGAGCGCGGCAACCCGGCGTTGAGCGAAGGCCAGCGCGTGATGCTGCGTGCCGGGCTGCACAAGCTGCGCAAACTGGAAAAGGACTTTGCCACCCTCGACCCCACACGCCACCCCAAGATGCTGGTGGTGTGCGAGGACACCACGGTGTCGCCTCTGGTGGCGCAGTTTTTGACGCAGCAGGAGGGATTGCACGCCGACGAGGTGATGACCATCGATTCGGGCAAAAAGGCCGAGTTGGGCGAAAAAGATTGGGCACCGGTGCGCGAGCGGTTATTCAATGTGGACAGGCACGCTACGCCGCGCGTGATCGTCAGTGTGCTGATGCTGCGCGAGGGCTTTGACGTGAACAACATCTGCGTGATCGTTCCGCTGCGCTCGTCGCAGGCGCAGATTTTGCTGGAGCAGACGATTGGCCGCGGTCTGCGGCTGATGTGGCGCGATGCTGAGTACCACGACCTTAAGCGTGAGAACCGCGAGCGCATCGCTGCCGGGCAGGAGCCAGGCAGCCTGCTGGATGTGCTGTCCATCGTGGAACATCCGGCGTTTCAGTCGTTTTATGACGATTTGCTCACCGAAGGCCTGGTTGGCACAACAGGTGAGGACATGGACAGCGCCTCCAGCACGGGCGATGTGATGGTTGCCGAGCTGCGGGAGGGCTTTGAACCGTTTGACTTTGGTATCCCCTTTATCCTGCGCGAGGCCGACGAGGAACACCACCACACGGCCCTGGACATTACGGCCTTGCCAGCATTTACTGCCATGCCACTGCCGCAGCTGGCGGCCCTGCTGGGCCAGGGCGACACCTTTATTTCGCAGGATTTGCAAAGCGCCACGCTGTTTGGCGATTACCGCGTGGATGGTGCGGTGATGAATGTGGCGGGCTACAACGACTATCTGGCCCGGCTGACGCGGCGCATCAGTCAGGCGCTGTCTGAGCCACTGCCCAAGGGCAACAAAATAGCCACCCATGTGGCCAAGCCGTATCTGCAGGTGCATACGGCGGATTTGACGGGCTGGTTGGACGACTACATTTGGACGCGGCTTTTCCAGACCGACTTCAATCCGCTGGGCCAGAGCCACGGCACAGAAAACTGGCGCTTGCTGTTGCTGCAGCCGGTGGTGGAGCACATTACCAAGGTGTTTGCGCTGGCGCTGCTGGAGGCTGAGGACACGCACACCACAGGCCAGAGCGAGGTGCATGCGCGGCTGCTTAGCGAAACCCCACGCCTGATGGTGCGCGAGGCGCATTCGGTGGAGGTGGGCAAGTGCATTTACACCCGTCTGGGCTGGCCCGCACGCAATGGCGGGCTGGAAAAAGCGTTCATCCATTGGGCACAGGCCGATAGCCAAGTGCTGGCGTTTTGCAAAATCAGCGAAACGCGCCACCCGTTTGCGCGGCTGCGCTATGTGAAGGAAGATGGCCTGCCTGCGTTCTACAGCCCGGATTTCCTGGTGCGCACTGGGGATGCCATTTATCTGGTGGAAACCAAGGCACAGCAGCAGGCCATTCATCCCAATGTGCAGCGCAAGCTCAAGGCCGCTGTGGCCTGGTGTGAGCGCATCAATGCGCTGGAGCCACAGCACCGCCAAGGCTTGCCCTGGCATTACGTGCTGCTGGGTGAGGATGCCGTGCGGCAGTGGCAGGCCAAGGGCTCACGTCTGGCCGAGCTGCTGGCGTTTGCGCGGCTGCGGCCTGCTGCCAGGGCAGACTTGCAGGAGCAGTTGATTTAAAAAAGTCTCTGCAGCATTCCAAGCGCCTTGCCCTGGTGGCTATCCCGCTGCGTGACACTGCTGGATAGCTTGTAGCCCTCAACGCGGCAGCTGGCTGCTGCCCATGAGGAAGGCATCCACGGCGCGGGCGGCTTGGCGGCCTTCGCGGATGGCCCAGACGATGAGCGACTGGCCCCGGCGCATGTCCCCGGCGGCAAACACGCGCGGCACGCTGGTGGCGTAGCCATGGGTGGCATCGGTGCTGGCCTGGGCGTTGCCACGGGCGTCGGTGGCCACGCCCAGCTGGGCCAGCAGCTCGGGCCGGGGGCCGGTAAAGCCCATGGCCAGTAGCACCAGGTCGGCAGGCCAGTGCTGCTCGGTGCCAGCCACTTCGGTCAGCTGCCCGTTCTGCATCTGCATGCGCACGGTGGTCAGGCCGGTGACCTGGCCTTGCGCGCCGTTAAAGGTTTTGGTGGCAATGGCAAATTCGCGTTCGCAACCCTCTTGGTGGCTGGACGAGGTGCGCAGCTTCACGGGCCAATAGGGCCACGTTAGCGCTTTGTCCTCTTGCTGCGGGGGCATGGGCAGCAGCTCGAACTGCACCACGCTGGCCGCGCCCTGGCGGTTGGCGGTGCCAACGCAATCGGAGCCGGTATCGCCGCCGCCAATGACGATGACGTGTTTGCCTTGGGCACTGATGGGGGCGGGCAGGGCCACGCCGGCATTGGCACGGTTTTGCTGCGGCAGGTACTCCATAGCGAAATGCACGCCGGCCAGCTCGCGCCCCGGCACGGGCAGGTCGCGCGAGGTTTCTGCGCCGCCGGCCAGCAGCAGGGCATCGAAGCTGCGCTGCAATTCTTCGGGGGTGACCACGGCCACGCCCTGGGCCAGGGTGGCCGCGTCCTGCACCGCCCCGACCAGGGTGTTGGTGCGGAACACCACGCCTTCGGCGATCAATTGGTCAATGCGTCGGTCGATGTGAGATTTTTCTAGCTTAAAGTCGGGAATACCAAAGCGCAGCAAGCCGCCAATGCTCTCGTTTTTCTCAAACACCGTCACGGCGTGCCCGGCGCGGGCCAGTTGCTGGGCAGCGGCCAGCCCGGCCGGGCCGGAGCCGATGACGGCTACGCGCTTGCCAGTCCTGTGGGCGGCGGGCTGGGGTTGTACCCACCCTTCAGCCCACGCCCGGTCGATGATGGCGTGCTCGATGCTTTTGATGCCCACCGGCTGGCTGTTGATGTTCAGCGTGCAGGCGGCTTCGCACGGTGCGGGGCAGATGCGGCCCGTAAATTCCGGGAAGTTGTTGGTGGCGTGCAGCACGGTGCTGGCGCGTTGCCAGTCGTCTTGGTACACCAAGTCGTTGAAGTCCGGAATCACGTTGTTCACCGGGCAGCCGTTGTGGCAAAAGGGCGTGCCGCAGTCCATGCAGCGGCTGCTTTGCTGGCGGGCCTGTTCGGGGCTGAGGTGCTGCACAAACTCCCGGTGGTGGCGCAGGCGCAGTTCCACGCGCTCGCTGCTTTCCTCGACGCGGGCAAATTCCAAAAAACCTGTGATTTTTCCCATGATGGTGTTCCTTGTTCGGTTCAGGCCAGGGCCGTTTCTTGTGCCGTGGCAGTGCTGGCTTGCTGCGTGCTCAGGGCGCGGCGGTATTCGTGGGGGAAGACTTTGACGAAGCGCGAGCGCACGGCTGGCCATTGCGCCAGCAGCGCGGCCGCCTGGGCCGAGCCGGTGAGCGTGTGGTGCTGTTGCAGCAGGCGCAGCAGCAGGGCCTCGTCCGCCTCGCCCTGGTGCAGGGGGATGCCTGCGGCGATTTGCTCTGCGGCGGGTAGCACGGCATCCAGGGCCACCTGGGCCAGGTTGCAGCGCCCGGCAAAGCTGCCGTCTGCGTCGTACACGTAGGCCACGCCGCCGGACATGCCAGCGGCAAAGTTGCGCCCCGTGGCCCCCAGCACCAGCACGGTGCCGCCAGTCATGTATTCGCAGCCGTGGTCGCCGGTGCCCTCCACCACCGCGCTGGCACCCGACAGGCGCACGGCAAAGCGCTCGCCCGCCACCCCGGCAAAAAAGGCTTCGCCCGAGGTCGCGCCGTACAGCACCGTGTTGCCCACGATGATGTTCTGCGCCGCGTTGCCCTTGAAGTCAGCGTGCGGATGCACCACCAGGCGGCCACCCGAGAGGCCCTTGCCGGTGTAGTCGTTGGCCTGCCCCGTTAAATCGAAGGTGATGCCACGGGCCAGGAAGGCCCCAAAGCTTTGCCCGCCTGTGCCCTCAAATTGCACCTGCAAGCAGCCGTCGGGCAGGCCGTCCGGGTGGCGGCGGATGAGCTCGCCGGAGAGCATGGCGCCGACCGAGCGGTGGACGTTGCGGGCCGACACGCGCAGTTGTTGCGGCTGGCCGTGGGCCAAAGCCACCTGCGCTTGGGCGATGAGCTGCTGGTCCAGGGCGTTTTCCAGCCCGTGCGCTTGCACGTCCACATGGCGGCGCGGCACGTCGGCTGGGGCGGGGGCCAGGGCCAGCACGCGGCTGAAGTCCAGGCCCTGGGCCTTCCAGTGCGCTACGCCTTTGCGGGTGTCGAGCAGGTCGGCGCGGCCGATCAGGTCGTCAAAGCGGCGCACGCCCAGTTGGGCCATCAGGCGGCGGGCTTCTTCGGCCACGAAAAAGAAGAAGTTCACCACCTCTTCGGGCTTGCCCGAGAAGCGCTGGCGCAGCACCGGGTCTTGCGTGGCCACGCCCACTGGGCAGGTGTTGAGGTGGCATTTGCGCATCATGATGCAGCCCGAGACCACCAGCGGCGCGGTGGCAAAGCCGAACTCGTCCGCGCCCAGCAGGGCGGCAATCACCACGTCGCGCCCGGTTTTGAGCTGTCCGTCGGTTTGCACGCGCACCCGGCCGCGCAGGCGGTTCAAGACCAGGGTTTGCTGGGTTTCTGCCAGCCCCAGCTCCCACGGCGTGCCTGCGTGCTTGATGGACGACCAGGGCGACGCGCCCGTGCCGCCGTCGTGTCCGGCAATCACAATGTGGTCGGCCTTGGCCTTGGCCACCCCGGCGGCAATCGTGCCCACGCCCACTTCGGACACCAGCTTGACCGACACATCCGCCTGCGGATTGACGTTTTTAAGGTCGTGGATGAGCTGGGCCAGGTCTTCGATGGAATAAATGTCGTGGTGCGGCGGTGGCGAGATCAGGCCCACACCCGGCACCGAGTGGCGCAGCCGCCCGATGTAGTCGGATACCTTGCCGCCGGGCAGCTGGCCGCCTTCGCCGGGTTTGGCCCCTTGCGCCATCTTGATCTGGATTTGGTCGGCCGAGACCAGGTAGCCCGTGGTCACGCCAAAGCGCCCGGAAGCCACTTGCTTGATCTTGGAGCGCAGGCTGTCGCCTTCTTGCAGGGTGTAGTCCACCTCGACCACATCGCCCAGCACCTCGCTCAGGCGCTTGCCCTTGCGGATGGAAAGGCCGCGCAGCTCTTCGCGGTAGCGCGCCGGGTCTTCGCCGCCCTCGCCGGTGTTGCTTTTGCCGCCGATGCGGTTCATGGCGATGGCCAGATTGACGTGCGCCTCGGTCGAGATCGAGCCCAGGCTCATAGCACCCGTGGCAAAGCGCTTGACGATGTCGGCGGCCGGTTCCACTTCCTCCAGCGGCACGGCCCGGGTCGGGTCGATCTTGAACTCGAACAGGCCGCGCAGCGTCATCTGGCGCTCGCTTTGGTCGTTGATGATGCGGGCGTATTCCTCGTAGCTGTCGTAGCGGTTGGCGCGCGTGCTGTGCTGCAGCTTGGCGATGGCATCCGGGGTCCACATGTGTGCTTCGCCGCTGGCCCGCCAGGCGTATTCGCCGCCTGCGTCCATCAGCGGCTGCAGGGTGGGCTGGCGGGCGTAGGCCGCGCGGTGCTGGCGCAGGGTTTCTTCGGCCACATCGAAGAGGCCAATGCCGCCGATCTGGCTGGCCGTGCCGTGGAAGTATTTGTCCACCAGCGTGGCGTTCAGGCCCACGGCCTCAAAAATTTGCGCCCCGCAGTACGACATGTAGGTGCTGATGCCCATCTTGGACATGATTTTGGACAGGCCCTTGCCTACCGCCTTGATGAAGTTGGCCTGCGCCTTTTGCGGCGTGGTGCCCAGGCTGGGGGCCAGGTGCGCCAGGGTTTCCAGCGCCAGCCAGGGGTGGACGGCCTCGGCCCCATACCCGGCCAGCACGGCAAAGTGGTGTACCTCGCGGGCGCTGCCGGTTTCCACCACCAGCCCGGCGGCGGTGCGCAGCCCTTCGCGCACCAGGTGGTGGTGGATGGCCGACAGCGCCAGCAGCGCCGGAATGGCGATGCGCTCAGCGCACACACCCCGGTCGGTCAGGATCAGGATGTTGCTGCCCGTTTGGATGGTTTGCACCGCCAGCGAGCACAGCGAGGCCAGCCGCGCCTCGATGCCGTCGGCCCCCCAGGGCGCGGGGTAGGTGATGTCGATCTCGCAGCTGCGCAGCTTGCCGCCGGTGTGCTGCTCAATCTGGCGCAGCCGCGCCATGGCCCCGGCATCGAGCACCGGCTGGCTCACCTCCAGGCGCAGCGGCGGGTTCACGGCGTTGATGTCCAGCAGGTTGGGGCGTGGGCCGATGAAGGACACCAGCGACATCACCACCGCCTCGCGGATGGGGTCGATGGGCGGGTTGGTCACCTGCGCAAACAGCTGGCGGAAGTAGTGCGTCAGCGGCTTGCTGCGCTGCGAGAGCACGGCCAGCGGCGCATCGTTGCCCATGGAGCCGATGCCTTCCTCGCCGCTCAAAGCCATGGGCGTGAGCAGCAGCTGCAGGTCTTCTTGGCTATAGCCAAAGGCTTGCTGCAGGGGCGGCAGCGTTGCCGGTGCCAGGCCGGGGGCTGCGTCCTGGGCCGGGATGCCGTCCAGGCGCACGCGCACGTTGTCGATCCACTGCCGGTAGGGGCGGGCGTAGGCGTATTGGCGTTTGAGCTCCTCGTCCTCGACGATGCGGCCTTGCTCCAGGTCGATCAAAAACATGCGCCCCGGCTGCAAGCGCCATTTGCGCACGATGCGCTCCTCGGCAATCGGCAGCACGCCCGCTTCAGAGGCCAGCACCACCAGATCGTCGTCGGTGACGATGAAGCGCGCCGGGCGCAGGCCGTTGCGGTCCAGCGTGGCACCGATCTGGCGGCCATCGGTGAACACCATGGCCGCGGGGCCGTCCCACGGCTCCATCATGGAAGCGTGGTACTCGTAGAAGGCGCGTTGCTGCGCATCCATCAGCGCGTGCTGCTCCCAGGCTTCGGGGATCATCATCATCACCGCCTGGGCCAGCGGGTAGCCGGCCATGACCAGCAGCTCCAGCGTGTTGTCGAAGGTGGCGGTGTCGGACTGGCCTTCCATGGTGATGGGGTAGAGCTTGGCCAGATCGTCGCCCAGCACGGGCGAGCGCATCACGCCCTCACGCGCCCGCATCCAGTTGAAGTTGCCCTTGACGGTGTTGATCTCGCCGTTGTGCGCCACCAGCCGGTAGGGGTGGGCCAGCGGCCACGAGGGAAAGGTGTTGGTGGAAAACCGCTGGTGTACCAGCGCCAGGGCCGAGACCACGCGCTCATCCTGCAAATCCAGGTAGTACTGGCCCACCTGATCGGCCAGCAGCAGCCCTTTGTAGATGACGGTGCGACACGACATGCTGGGCACGTAGTACTCGGCGCTGTGCGTCAGCTGCAGGCCGGTGATGCGGGCCGAGGCCGTTTTGCGGATCACGTACAGCTTGCGCTCCAGCGCATCGGGCACCAGCACATCACCGCCCCGGCCAATGAATACCTGGCGGATGATCGGCTCGCACAAGCGCACGGCCGGCGACATGGGCAGCGCGGTATTCACCGGCACATCGCGCCAGCCCAGCAGCACCTGGCCTTCGGCGGCAATGGCACGTTCCAGCTCTTGCACGCAGGCCTGGCGCGAGGCCGCCTCTTTGGGCAGAAAAATCATGCCCACGCCGTATTCGCCGGGCGGGGGCAGCTGCACGCCCTGGCGGGCCATTTCGGCGCGGTAGAAGGCATCGGGGATTTGAATCAGCAGCCCGGCACCATCGCCCATCAGCGGGTCGGCCCCCACAGCGCCCCGGTGGTCCAGGTTCTCCAAAATCTGCAAGCCCTGCGCCACGATGGCGTGGGAAGCACGGCCTTTCAAGTGGGCGACAAAACCGACACCGCAGGCATCGTGCTCGGCATTGGCGTACAGGCCCTGGGCGTGGGCGCTGTGGATTTCTTCGGGGGTCGGTAAAACCGTCTGGATCGTCTCGGTCATAGCAGGGCCACTTTGTTGGTGCGAAGGGAAAAGGGGTTCTCTCGGTGATAAGCAAACACCGTGCCAAGTTGAAGCAGTACCCACCTCCCCCTGGGGCGGTGCGCAGGGGGGCGTGCTGCAGCGCCGCCGTACCCCCTGCCATGCACCAAAAAAGAGCGCCCATGCCCCATATTGGGCATGGGCGCTGTGCTGCGCTGCGCCGTTAAGCACGGCGCTGCCGCGTCAGGCATCAGGACACATAGGCCCGCTCGCCATGCACGGAAATGTCCAGACCCCGGCGCTCGTCTTCTTCCGAGACGCGCAGGCCCACCAGCAGGTCAGCCGCTTTGAAGCACAGGAACGAGGCCACCGCGCACCAGACCACGGTGATGAGCACGCTCTTGCACTGCACCCACACTTGCGCGGCCATGTTGAAGCCCTCTGGCTCCACCCCACCCAGGCTGGCGGCGCAGAACACGCCGGTCAGAATGGCCCCCAGAATGCCGCCCACGCCGTGGATGCCGAAAACGTCGCACACATCATCGGCTTTCAGCAGGCGCTTGAGGCCCGACACGCCCCACAGGCACAGCGGCCCGGCCACCAAGCCCATGGCGATGGAGCCCATCGGCCCGACAAACCCGGCCGCCGGGGTGATGGTGACCAACCCCGCCACCGCCCCTGAGGCCGCCCCCAGCATCGAGGCCTTGCCTTTGTGCAGCCCCTCGGCCACCAGCCAGGCCACGGTGGCTGCGCCAGTGGCCAAAATGGTGTTGATGAAGGCCAGCCCGGCAATGCCGTTGGCCGCCCCGGCCGAACCGGCGTTGAAACCAAACCAGCCCACCCACAGCAGCGAGGCCCCCACCATGGTCAGCGTCAGGCTGTGCGGCGGCAGCGCCTCCTTGCCAAAGCCGATGCGTTTGCCGGTCATGTATGCCCCCACCAGCCCAGCCACGGCGGCGTTGATGTGGACGACGGTGCCGCCGGCAAAATCCAGCGCTCCATCTTCGGCCAGCAGGCCGCCACCCCAGACCATGTGCGCCATGGGGATGTAGCTCAGGGTGAACCACAGCACCGAGAAGATCATCACGGCCAAGAACTTCATGCGCTCGGCAAACGCCCCCACGATCAGCGCCACGGTGATGGCGGCAAAGGTGGACTGGAAGGCCACGAACACGTATTCAGGAATGGTGCCCAGCGTGGCCGAGAGCGTCTCCGGCGTGATGCCGGCCAGGAACAGCTTGTCAAAACCGCCGTAAAACAGCCCTGTGCCGCCGAAGGTCAGCGAAAAGCCGTAAATGGCCCACAACACGGTGATCAGCGCAAAGATGGTGAACACCTGCGCCAGCACGGACAGCATGTTTTTGCTGCGCACCAAGCCGCCGTAGAACAGCGCCAGGCCGGGGATGACCATCAGAATCACCAGCATGGTGGAGGTCAGCATCCACGCGGTATCGCCCGCGTTGAGGCTGGCTGCGGCTTCCAGGGCCGGGGCGGCCGCTTCTTGGGCGAAGGCCCTGGGCGCAGCCGTTGATAAACCCAGGAGCAGGCCCAGGGGCAGGCCTGGTGCGATGGCAGGAAGTGATTTTTTCATGTCAGTCTCTTGCAGAAAAAGGGTGGCAAAAGGGGGGCAAAAAGGGATGGCAAAAGGGAGGGCTCGCCGCTGGGGGCAAGGGGGCGCTCTACAGGGCTTCGGGGCCGGTTTCGCCGGTGCGGATGCGCACCACCTGCTCCAGCACGGTGACGAAAATCTTGCCGTCGCCGATCTTTCCGGTGCGGGCGGCGTTTTCGATGGCCTCGATGACCAGCTCAACCTGGCTGGCCTCGACGGCGGCCTCGACCTTGACCTTGGGCAGAAAATCGACCACGTACTCGGCCCCCCGGTACAGCTCGGTGTGGCCCTTTTGGCGGCCAAAGCCCTTGACTTCGGTGACGGTGATGCCCCGGATGCCCAGGTCTGAGAGCGCCTGGCGCACCTCGTCGAGCTTGAAGGGTTTGATGATGGCGGTCACGATCCGCATAGTGCGCTCCTGGTGTAGGGTGAATGAATACCCAGCAGGTAAGCACAAGCCGTGCCAGAAATGAAAAGTTTGAGTGTTTTTGGCACTTTGCGCTTATAGGTAAAGCGCTTACAGCTATTATTTTTATTATTTTTGGGGCTGGGCCTGTGGTGGCTTCGTCCCGTTATTGTGCGTGGGGGTGGGAGGGTGCCCGTTTTTGGCCCCTGCCAGGGCCGGCACCGGGGCCGGCCCTGGGGCGGTTGTCAGCTGTCTTCGTCGTCGCTGTGGTTGTCGCTGTCGCCGTCGTGCTCGCTGGCGGCAGCCGCTTCCAGGCCCAGCTCCTTGATTTTGCGCGTGAGCGTGTTGCGGCCCCAGCCCAGCAGCTGGGCCGCATCGCGGCGGCCGCCGGCCGTGTGGCGCAGGGCGGTGGTGATCATGATGCGCTCAAAGGCGGGCAGTGCCTGCTGCAGCAAGTCGCCCTGACCCTGGCGCAGGGCGTTGCCGGCCCATTGGCCCAAGGCGTGTTCCCAGGTGATGGGGGCGGTGCCTGCGTTGTCTGCGTTGCCCGGCAGCCCTTCGGCGGCGGCCTTGGGGGCTTGCTGCACGTCCAGGGGCAGATCGCTGAGGTGAACCTCCCGGCTGGCCGCCATGACGGTGATCCAGCGGCAAACGTTCTCCAGCTGGCGCACATTGCCCGGCCAGTCCCATTGCGCCAAGTGCTGCTGCACCTGGGGTGAGAGCGTGCGCGGGGCCATGCCCAGCTCGCGCGCGCTTTGCTGCAGGAAAAAAGCGGCCAGGCGGGGGATGTCCTCGCGCCGCTCGCTCAGGGTGGGCAGCTGGATGCGGATGACGTTCAGGCGGTAGAACAAGTCCTCGCGAAAGCGTCCTTGGCGCACCAGCATCTCCAGGTTTTGGTGCGTGGCGGCAATGATGCGCACATCGGCACGGATGGCGGTGTGCCCGCCCACGCGGTGAAAGCTGCCCTCGGACAGCACGCGCAGCAGGCGCGTTTGCGCCTCGAGTGGCATGTCGCCAATCTCATCGAGAAACAGCGTGCCGCCCTGGGCCTGCTCAAAGCGGCCTTGGCGCTGGGCGGTGGCCCCGGTGAAGGCGCCGCGCTCGTGGCCGAACAGTTCGGACTCGATCAGGTCGCGCGGGATGGCCGCCATGTTCAGCGCAATAAAGGGCGCGGCGCGGCGCGGGCTGTGGCGGTGCAGGGCCTGGGCGACCAGCTCTTTGCCGGTGCCTGATGCGCCATTGATGAGCACGGTGATGTGCGACTGCGACAGCCGACCAATGGTGCGAAAGACTTCCTGCATGGCGGGCGCTTCGCCAATCAAACCGTCGGTCTGGATGTCCGCCGAGGCGGTGGCGCTTTGGTTGTCCAGGGCTGCGCGGGCCTCGCGGGCGTGCGCCAGGGCGCGGCGCACCAGGGCCACGGCCTCGTCCACGTCAAACGGTTTGGGCAGGTACTCAAAGGCGCCGCCTTGGTAGGACTGGATGGCGCTGTCCAGGTCGGAATGCGCCGTCATGATGATCACCGGCACCTGCGGGCAGGTCTGGCGCACCTGGGCCAGCAGGCCCAGGCCGTCCATGCCGGGCATCCGGATGTCGGTCAGGATGGCGCTGGGCGGGGCTTTGGCCAGCTTGGCCAGGGCGGCTTCGGCGCTGTCAAAGACGCAGGTGTGCAGGTCGGCTTGGGCCAGTGCCTTGTCCAGCACCCAGCGGATGGATTGGTCGTCGTCAATGATCCAGACAAGCTCAGGGCTGGGCATGGGAATCTCCTGGCACAGTGCCATCGTTGGTGGGAGGAAAGGGCACCAGAACTTTGAAGATGGTCTGCCCCGGCTGGCTCTCGCATTCGATCAGGCCGCCGTGCTGCTGCATGATGGCCTGGGCAATGGGCAGCCCCAGGCCGGTGCCCTGCGAGCGCCCGGTGACCATGGGGTAGAACACCGTCTCGCGCAGCTCGGTGCTGATGCCGGGGCCGTTGTCCTCGATCTCCACCTGGCACAGCAGGGCGTGGCAGCGCGTGCCGATGGTGAAGCGGCGCAGCACGCGCGAGCGGATCAGCACGCGCGGCGGCAGTCTGTCGGCAGCCTGGTTGGGGGGCATTTCCAGCAGGCATTGCACGGCGTTGCCCATGATGTTGAGAAAGACTTGGATCAACTGGTCGGGATCGGCCCAGACCTCGGGCAGGCTGGGGTCGTAATCGCGCACCAGTTGCACGGCATCGCCCGCTTCGGCCTGCAGGATGCGGCGCACGCGCTCCAGAATTTGGTGGATGTTTACCCGCGCAAAGGCCGGGGGCTGGCGGGCACCCAGCATCCGGTCGGCCAGGGCGCGCAGGCGGTCGGCCTCGTGGATGATGACGGCGGTGTATTCGCGCAGCTCGGCGCTGTCTAGTTGGCGCTCTAGCAGCTGCGCGGCACCGCGAATGCCGCCCAGCGGGTTTTTGATCTCATGCGCCATGCCGCGCACCAGGGCGCGGGTGGCTTGGTTGGTGGTGAACAGGCTGTCTTCGCGGTTGTTGTGGATCAGCCGGTCCAGCGGGTGCAGCTCCACCAGCAATTGTTGGCCCCCTGGGGTGTCCGCCTGTTCCGGGGCGGCCGGGGCGGTGCCCAGTGTGGCGGGCAGGGGGGTGACGGTGTAATCGGCCACGGCCAACTGCATTTCGCCCGCACCCAGCAGCCGCGCTTGGCGCTGGGTGTAGGGCTGCTGGGCGTGCAGTGCCAAATCTAGGTTGGCGGCGGCGCTGCCGTCGGCATCGTCCAAAAACGTGCTGAACGCCTGGTTGCGCAGGCGCGACAGGCCGGTGGCCAGCAATTGCTCGGCCGCATGGTTGGCGTACTGGATGCGCAATTGCGCATCCAGCAGCAGCACCGCGGTGGCCAGATGGGCCAGCGCGGGCATGGGCCCGGTCAGGCACTCGCTGGCCGTGGCAGCAGGGGTGGGGGCAGCGGTATCGTTCACGCTTTCTCTGGTGTGGGGGAAGGAAAAGGGCCGCTGCCGCGCATCCTTTACAGGCTGTAGTACAGGTCGAATTCAACCGGGTGTACGGCCTGGCGCAGGCGGGTGACCTCGTCCATTTTGCAGTCGATATAGGCCTGCAGCATGTCTTCGGTGAAAACTCCGCCTTCCAGCAAAAAGCGATTATCGGCCTTGAGTGCGTCCAGCGCCTGCGCCAAGCTGTGCGCCACGCGCGGGACGTTGGCCGCTTCTTCCGGGGGCAGGTGGTAGAGGTTTTTGCTCATCGCGTCGCCCGGGTGGATGCGGTTGCGGATGCCGTCCAACCCGGCCATCAGCAGGGCCGAGAACGCCAGGTAGGGGTTGGCCAGCGGATCGGGGAAGCGGCATTCGATGCGCTGCGCCTTGGGGCTGGAGGTGTGGGGGATGCGGATCGAGGCCGAGCGGTTGCTGGCCGAGTACGCCAGCATTACCGGCGCTTCATAGCCGGGCACCAGGCGCTTGTAGCTGTTCGTGCCGGGGTTGGTAATGGCGTTCAGGGCGTGGGCGTGGTGGATGATGCCGCCGATGTAGAACAGCGCCAGCTCCGACAGGTTGGCGTACTCGGTGCCAAAGAACAGGTTCTTGCCGTCCTTGAACAGCGACTGGTGCACGTGCATGCCCGAGCCGTTGTCGCCCACCAGGGGTTTGGGCATGAAGGTGGCAGTCTTGCCGTGGGCGTGGGCGGTGTTGTGGATGCAGTATTTGAGGATTTGCACCTCGTCGGCCTTGTTCACCAGGGTGTTGAAGGCCACGCCAATTTCGCACTGCCCGGCATTGGCCACTTCATGGTGATGCACCTCGATCTTCAGGCCCATGGCCTGCATGGCGTTGCACATGGCCGTGCGCACGCCGTGCAGCGAATCGACGGGGGGCACCGGAAAGTAGCCCCCTTTGACGCGCGGGCGGTGGCCGGGGTTGTGGCCGCCCATGTCCTGGTTGTTCGCCCAGGCACCTTCGGCAGAGTGGATCTGGAAGCTGGCACTGTCCATCTGCGTTTGCCATTGCACTGAATCGAAGATGAAAAATTCTGGCTCCGGCCCAAAGTAGGCGGTATCGGCAATGCCCGTGGAGCGCAGGTACAGCTCGGCCCGCCGGGCGATGGAGCGCGGGTCGCGGGCGTAGCCCTGCATGGTCGATGGCTCCAGCACATCGGCGCGCACGATGACGGTGGGCTCTTCGGCAAAGGGGTCGAGCACGGCGGTCTGGTCGTCGGGCAGCAGCACCATGTCTGAGGCTTCGATGCCCTTCCAGCCGTGGATGGACGAGCCATCGAACATCTTGCCGTCTTCAAAGGCATCGGCCTGCATGGCCTCGGCGGGGAAGGTGACGTGGTGCTCTTTGCCCAGCGTGTCGGTAAAGCGCAGATCGACCCAGCGGGCGTTGTGCTCTTGGAGGAGGGAGTGGGTTTTCAGTGACATGGAAGTGCTCTCGTTTGCTAAGAGGTGGAGGAACTCCCAGGTTTAAGCAACAAGCGTGCCATCTTTATGCCCTGGTGAGTGCTCTGGGGAGCGAAGCCCCCGGCCCAGGCGGCCATGAACCATTGCGGTGCATGGCCGCCCTGGCCCTGCACCAAGTTGAGGCAAAAGCCGCTGCGCCGTGGGGGCCGATCCGTTGGCGCAGCCGTGCGCTTGTGTGAAGATCGCCCCCCATGAGCAAAGCCTTCACCAAAGAACCCGATGGGCACCAGGACGACGATGACGACGACCTGCCCCGCCTGCCCCAAATCCCCCCCGGCAGCAAGAACTACATCACCCCGCAGGGCTACGCGGCGCTGAAAACCGAGCTGCTGGCCCTGATTGACGAGGAACGCCCCAAGGTGGTGGAAACCGTGCACTGGGCCGCCAGCAATGGCGACCGCTCAGAAAACGGCGACTACCTCTACGGCAAAAAGCGTTTGCGCGAAATTGACCGGCGCATTCGCTTTTTAACCAAGCGCCTAGAGATGGCCGAGGTGGTCGAGCCCAGCGTGCACAGCGGCAGCGACCAGGTTTTTTTTGGGGCCACCGTCATCTATGTGGATGATGAAGAGGTCGAGCGCACCATCACCATCCTGGGCATTGACGAGGCGCAAACCAGCCAGGGCCAGGTCAGTTGGGTGGCCCCCGTGGCCCGGGCCTTGCTCAAAGCGCGGGTGGGCGATGAAGTGCCCCTGCCCACACCCGCCGGGGTGCGGATGCTGGAGGTGTTGGCAGTGCAATACCCGCCAAGCCCGGCCCAATTAAAATAAAAAAAGAGCTGTTTCCGCTTTTAAATAAAAGGTTTCAAAGGCTTTTTGCCTTGAATTCCTTTATTTTTAAGCGCAAACAGCTCTTGTTTTTAATGCTGGTGTGCTGTGCGCGGCCTACGGTGCCAGCACCCGGCTGCAGCTGCGCACCGCCGCATTGCGGCGCAGCGCCCGCAATGCGCTCTCCAGTTGCAGCTGGTCGTGCACCGCGATGGTAAAGCGCAGCACGGTGGTCTGCATGGCCGATTCGTCCTCAATGTCCACGCGGCGGATATCCACATCGCTATCGGCCAGCACCTGGGCAATGCGCGCCAGTACACCCCGGCCGTTTTGCACGGCCAAGGTAATGTTGGCGTTGTACAGATGGTCGTTGTGGATGTCTTCGCCCCATTCCACGGCAATGTGCCGCTCGGGCTGGCGCTCCAAAAGCCGCTGCGCTTCGGGGCAGTCGCTGCGGTGAATGTGCAGGCCATCGCCATGGCCCAGGTAGCCAATGACCTCATCGCCCGGCACCGGGGTGCAGCACGGGGCGTAGTGGGTGGCGGTGCGGTTCTGGCTGTCCAGGATGACGCTGCGCTGGGGCCGGTTGCCTTGCGTAAAGCGCTGCTGGGTTAGCAGCAGTGCATCGGGGCGCTGGCCCTGGTGCTGCAGGTAGGCGGTGATTTGCTGCGCCACCAAGGTCGCCACCTGGCGGCCCAGGCCGATGTCCGAGAGCAGCTCGGTTTGGGTCTGTCCAGGCTTGAGGATGGCCTGCCACAGGGCATCTTGGGCCTCCTCGTCGGAGGGCAGGTCAGCAATCCCCTCTTCGCGCAGGGCCTGGGTCAGCAGCTGCTCGCCCAGGGCGGCCGATTCGGTTTGCGCCACGGTTTTGAGGTGGTTGCGAATTTTGGAGCGGGCCCGGCCGGTCTTGGCAAAATTCAGCCACATGGCGTTGGGCGCGGCGTTCTCGTCCAGGGTAATGGCCACCACGTCACCGCTTTTGAGCACCGTGCGCAGGCTGGCTACCTCGCCGTTGATGACGGCCCCGCAGGCATGGTGGCCCACGTTGCTGTGAATGGCGTAGGCAAAGTCAATGGCCGTGGCCCCTTGCGGCATGGAGAACACTTTGCTCTTGGGGGTGAAAACGTAGATCGAGTCCGGAAACAGATCGACCTTCACGTTGTCCCAGAACTCGCTGGCATCGCGCGTTTCGGTTTGAATGTCCAGCAGCGATTGCAGCCACTTGGTGTTCAGCGCCTCTTGCTGGCGGCCCTCGGATTGGTACAGCCAGTGGGCAGCCACCCCCGCCTCAGCGACGATGTGCATGGATTCGGTGCGCAGCTGAAATTCGATGTTCACCCCCGATGGGCCAACCAGCGTGGTGTGCAGCGATTGGTAGCCATTGGTTTTGGCAATGGCAATATGGTCTTTGAAGCGGCCCGGCACGGGCTTGTACAGCTGGTGCAGCACCCCCAGGGCGGTGTAGCAATCGGTGGTGGTGGGCAAGATGATGCGAAAGCCGTAAATGTCGGTCACCTGGGCAAAGCTCAAGTGGTTGCGCTGCATTTTTTGGTAGAGCACAAACAGTGTGTTTTCTCGACCGGCCAAGCGGGCCGGGAGGCCAACGCGTTTAAACGTGGCCTCGACCTCGTTGTGTACCCGCTGCACCAAGTCGTTGCGGCGGGTGCGGGATTTGGCAATCGCTTTTTCCAGCGTTTCATACCGCCACGGGTGCAGGTGGCGAAAAGCCAGGTCTTGCAGCTCGCGGTAGGACTGGTTCAGGCCCAAACGGTGGGCAATAGGAGCAAAAATCTCCAGAGTTTCAGACGAAATACGCCCCCACTTGCTGCGCGGCATGTCCCCCATGGTGCGCATGTTGTGCGTGCGGTCGGCCAGCTTGATGAGGATGACGCGCACATCCTTGGCCATGGCCAGCAGCATTTTGCGAAAGGATTCGGCCTGGGTCTCTTCGCGGGAGTTGAAGTGCAGCTTGTCCAGCTTGGTCAGGCCATCGACCAGCTCGGCCACCGTCTCGTCAAACTGTTGGCGCAAATCGTCTTTGGTGATGCCGCAGTCTTCCATGGCATCGTGCAGCAAGGCAGCGGACAGCGCTTGCGCATCGAGTTTCCAGTTGGCACAGATGCCTGCCACGGCAATCGGGTGGGTAATGTAAGGATCGCCGCTGCTGCGCCATTGGTTGCGGTGGGCCTGGTCGGCAAACTGCCAAGCGCGGCGCACCATGGCGGTGCTGTTGCTGTCCAAATAGCTTAAAAAACCCAGCAAATGCTCGAAATGCTGGGCCGAGACATCGGCTGCCAAGCGCAAGCGCTCTGCTTCGGGCAGGTTTTTGTCAATGGGAAGGGAAGGAAAGGACGATGTGGTGGCAGCCGCGTTCATAGACCAACTGTAGCGTGATAAAACAAGCTTGTGCAGGTGCAAAAAAAAAGCACCGCAAAAAGCGGTGCCCTTATTGCTGGGGGGATAGGTTGCACCATGCCCCCAAACACGTTTTAGCCCGGGACTTTTTTCAGCATTTCAATGCCGATTTTGCCCTCAGCAATTTCGCGCAGTGCCGTGACGGCTGGCTTGTTTTGGCACTCCACCTTGGGGGCGTGGCCTTGGCTCAACATGCGGGCGCGGTAGGTCGCGGCCAGCACCAATTGAAAGCGGTTAGGGATCTGCTCTAGGCAGTCTTCAACGGTAATGCGTGCCATTGGCAGGGTACTCCAGCAAAAAATTAAACAGGCAGGTGAAGGGAAGTGAATACATCAGAGCGCAGGCGGCGCTGGCTGGTGTATTTGAGGCGGTGCGCGTGAATAATGGTTTTGAGGTCAAACAGCGCACTCTCGAATAACTCGTTAATTATAACGAAGTCAAATTCTTTGACCTGGGCCATTTCGGTGGCGGCATTCTTCATGCGCAGTTCAATCACCTCGGGCGCATCTTCGCCCCGGTTTTCCAGGCGTGAGCGCAATTCTTCCCAGCTGGGGGGCAAGATAAAAATCAGCACCGCTTGCGGGAAAGCATCGCGCACTTGCAAAGCGCCTTGGTAGTCGATTTCTAGCAGCACATCATCGCCATTGGCCAAGCGCTCTTGAATGCCCTTTTTCGAGGTGCCGTAGCGTTTGTTGTGCACGTTGGCCCATTCGATAAACGCATTGTTGGCGACCATGGCATCAAATTCCGCTTCGGAGGCGAAAAAATATTCACGGCCGTGTTTTTCTTGTCCGCGTGGGGCGCGGGTGGTGTGCGAAACCGAGGGGTAAACCCGCGCATCAAACGAGCGCAAAGCTTTGACCAAGCTGGATTTACCCGCCCCACTGGGGGCGGCAACGACAAAGAGGTTTCCGGGCAGTTGTTGCATACACAAAATGTGCAAAGCGGCGATTGTCTGTGAAAAAGGGCTCCATAGGGAGCCCTGTGGGTTTTGTTATGGCACGCAGGTGCGTTTTGCCGTGCGTTATTCGATGTTTTGGACTTGCTCGCGCATTTGCTCGATCAGCACTTTCATATCGACGCTGATGCGGGTGAGCTCCAGCGTGGCCGATTTAGAGCCCAGGGTATTGGCCTCGCGATGCAATTCTTGAATGAGAAAGTCCAGGCGCTTACCGATTTCGCCGCCTTTTTTCAGCAGGCGCTCCAGCTCGTCCAAGTGGGCATCCAAGCGGGTGATTTCTTCGGCCACATCAATGCGAATGGCAAACGCGGTGGCTTCGCTCAAAGCGCGGTCTTGCGCCGCTTCTGCTGGCACCTGCCCCTGGGCCAGGCCCATGGCTTCTTGCCAGCGCTCTAAAAAGCGTTGGCGTTGTTGTTCGACCAATTGCGGCACCAGGGGCGTGGCCTGGGCGGCCAATTCGCGCAGCTGGGCGATGCGATCGAGCAAGGTTTTGGCCAAACGCTTGCCCTCGCGGGCCCGTGCGTCGAGCAAAGCGGTGACGGCTTCCTCGGCCAGGGGCGACAAAATGCTGGCCCAATTGGTCGTGGTGGGGGCGCTGTTGCCGGCCAAGCGCAGGGCATCGGCCACACTCAATGCTTTGGCGCTGGGCAGCCAGGCCTGAATATGCTCTTGCACCATATTCAGGCGCTGGAGCAAGGCGATGCTGGGGGTGCTGAGGCTGGCGCTGGCATCTTGCTCAATGGCGGCACGCACTTCCACTTTGCCACGTTTGAGATGGCGGCTGAGCAGGGCGCGCAAGGCGGGCTCTTGGGCGCGTAATTCTTCGGGGAGGCGAAAAGTGAGGTCTAAAAAACGGCTATTGACGGCACGAATTTCCAGCCCCAGGCGCACGCAAGGGGTGTCCGTGGGGGCGGTGGCGGTCTCGGGTGTCAGCTGGGCGCTGGCGTATCCCGTCATGCTATAAACTGGCATTGCCTTATCTCTTCTCTCGGGTTGCTTCAAATCCGAAAGATTATCCGGTTTCTGTGCTGCCCCGGCGCAAAGATGACAACTAAACCTAAACCCGCTCCCCTGCCGCCTGACACCGTGATTGGTGGTTACCGCATCGTGCGCCGCTTGGCCGCCGGTGGCTTTGGCGTGGTGTATTTGGCCCAAGATGCCAATGGCCAAGAAGTGGCCATCAAAGAGTATTTGCCTGCCGCCTTGGTTTCGCGCGAGCCTGGGCAGTTGGTGCCCCAGGTGGCGCAAGAAAAACTTTCGCTCTACCGGCTGGGCTTGAAAAGCTTTTTTGAAGAAGGGCGGGCGCTGACGCAAATTGCCCATTCTTCCGTGGTCAGCGTGCTCAATTTCTTTCGGGAAAATGACACGGTTTACATGGTCATGAACTATTTGCAAGGGGCCTCTTTGCAGGAATACATCCTGTTGGCGCGCAATCGCAAAGAGCCCAAGATATTGCGCGAATCAACGATTCGCTCTTTGTTTGACGAGGTATTGCGCGGTTTGCGCATTGTTCATCAGTACAAGATGCTGCACCTGGACATTAAACCGGCCAATATTTTCATTACCGACGATGACCGCGCCGTAATGATCGACTTTGGTGCGGCCCGCGAGGTGCTCAACCAGCAGGGCAATTTTGTCCGCCCGATGTACACCCCGGGTTTTGCCGCCCCCGAGATGTACCGCAAGAGCAACAGCACCATGGGCCCGTGGACCGATATTTATGCCATTGGTGCTTGTATTTATGTGTGCATGGTGGGGCAGGCCCCGCCCGATGTGCCCAAGCGCCAAGAGCAAGATGCCTTGCCCACAGCCCTGGCCCGCTTGCGTGGCAGTTATTCCGACAATATTTTGGAATTGGTGCAGTGGTCGATGGAGCTGGAGGCGGGCAATCGACCGCAATCGGTCTTTGCACTGCACAAGGCTTTGACCAACGATACCCACCGCCGTTACACCCAGTTGAGCACGGCCGAGCGGGTTCGTCTGCAATTGGGGGCCTTTATCGGGCAGGGGCCGGGTGGGTTGGCCCTGTCGCAGCAAAACGCGCCATGAAATTTTCCGTTTTTCAATTAAGCCGTCGGGGCGGTCGGCCGACCAATGAAGACCGCATGGGCTACTGCTACACCCGAGAGGCGGGGCTGTTTGTGCTGGCCGATGGCATGGGCGGGCACGCCGAAGGCGAGGTGGCCTCGCAATTGGCGCTGCAAACCTTGGCGGCCGAGTTTCAGCGCCAGGCCACCCCACGCTTGCCGGATGTGCAAGCGTTTTTGCAGCAAGGGGTGATGCTGGCGCACGAGCGCATCTTGGCTTACGGCCGCCACAAACGCATGAGCGATGGGCCCCGCACCACGGTGGTGGCAGCGGTGATTCAAGATGGGTATGTCAGCTGGGTGAACTGTGGCGATTCGCGCTTGTACTGGGCGCGCGATGGTGTGCTGCAGGCGCGCACGCGCGATCACTCCTACGCTGAGATGGACCGGGCCGGGGCCTTGAAGCTGGCGCACAAGATTTTGAATCGCAATGTGCTCTACACCTGCTTGGGGGCCGAGGCCCGGCCGGTGCTGGATTTTGCCGGGCCCCATAAGCTGCAGCAAAACGATCGCTTGCTGCTGTGTTCGGATGGCCTGTGGGATGTGCTGCAAGAGCATATTTTGCTGCAGCGCCTGAGCAACTCCCCCGTGCAAGATGCCGTGCCGGCCCTGGTGGATGCGGCCTTGCAGGTGGCCGGCAGCAAAAGCGATAACGTCACTGCCATTGCCGTGCAGTGGGAGCAGGCGCAGCAGGAGCCGGAAGCGGCTGATACCCAACACGGTGGCGAAGACACCTTCTCTTCGACCATTCAATCCTTGCAGGATTTGGAAGGCTTTGACGTGAATTTGGATGAGGCCGAGATCGAGCGCAGCATTGCCGAGATCAATGAAGCCATCCGCCGCTCAGCGCTGCATAAAAAGGTTTAGAACGTGTTCGCGTTCTTAAAGCATCCAGGCGATGCGCTTTGGCACACGCTGCTTGTGTGTGTTTAATTAAAATCAATAGCTGTTAGCGCTTATATTTCAACACTTTTTAGTTATTATGAAGATTGTTTTAGCGTCCAATAACCGTGGCAAGCTCGCAGAATTGCAGTCTATCCTGGCCCCCTTGGGGGTGCAGTTGATTACCCAAGGCGATTTGTTTGCTGGCGAAGCGCCAGAGCCGCACTGCACTTTTGTCGAAAATGCCCTGGCCAAAGCCCGTTTTGCTGCCGAAAAAACGGGGCTGCCCGCCATTGCCGACGATGCGGGTTTGTGCCTGGATGCCTTTGGTGGCTTGCCGGGGGTGCAGACGGCCTATTACTGCACCCAATTTGGCTACGAAAAAAGCGATGCCAACAATGTGCAAGCCGTGCTGGAGCAATTGGCCCAGCAGCCCAGCCCCGCCAATCGCCAAGGGGCCATGGTCAGCACCTTGGTGGGCGTGCGCCATGCGCAAGACCCTGAGCCGCTGATCGCCGTAGGCCGGGTGGCGATTGAGATCGCGCCCCAGCGTCAGGGCGAGGGCGGCTTTGGCTTTGACCCCGTATTGCTCTATCCCCCACTGGGCGTGACGTTTGCGCAAATGCCCCCGGAACAAAAAAACCAACTCAGCCACCGTGGCCGCAGCAGCCGCTTGATGATGGAGCTGCTGCGCTCCAGCTGGCTGGCGTAATGCACAAGTCCATTGCCATGCCCCGCACCATTGACATCGCCACCGACAGCAGCCCCCTGGGCCAAGCCCCCCAAGACATCCAGCACTACATGCGCGCTGGCACGCTGCAACTGCAGGCGCTGCCGCCTTTGGCGCTGTACGTGCACCTGCCCTGGTGCCTGAAAAAATGCCCGTACTGCGATTTCAACTCCCATGGCCTGGCCCAGGGCCAGCCGTTGCCTGAGCAGCGCTATATCGATGCCCTGATGGCCGATTTGGAAGCCAGCCTGGGCATGGTCTGGGGCCGTCCGGTGTACAGCATCTTCATTGGTGGTGGCACGCCCAGCCTGTTCAGCCCGCAGGCGATTGGCCAGTTGATCAGCGGTCTGCGCGCCCGCTTGCCGCTGGAGGCGGGGTGCGAGATCACCTTGGAGGCCAACCCCGGCACCTTTGAAACCGAGCGTTTTGCCGCCTTTGCCCAGGCTGGGGTGACGCGCCTGTCGATTGGCGTGCAAAGCTTTGACGACCGCTTTTTGCAGGCGCTGGGCCGGGTACACAGCGCCGCACAAGCCCGCGCTGCCGTGGCCGAGGCGGCCCAGGCCTTTGAGACGTTCAATCTGGATGTGATGTATGCCCTGCCGGGGCAAACGCTGGCCGATGTGCAGCGCGATGTGCAGACGGCCTTGTCGTTTGCACCGCCGCATTTGTCGGTGTACCACCTGAGCATCGAACCCAACACCTACTTTGCCAAGCACCCGCCACGGCAGCTGCCCGAGGATGACCAGGCGTACGACATGCTCGATGCCATCACCGCCGCCACAGCGGCCCACGGTTTGCAGCGCTACGAGGTGTCCGCCTATGCCCAGCCGCGCCATGAGTGCCTGCACAACAGCAATTACTGGCAGTTTGGCGATTACCTGGGCATCGGTGCGGGGGCGCACAGCAAAATCAGTTTTGCCCAGCGCATTACCCGCCAAGTGCGCCTGCGCGACCCGCAGCGCTACATGGAGGCGGCCTTGGCCGGTCGCCCCCTGGCCAGCGATGAGGATGTGCGCCGCAAAGACCTGCCGTTTGAATACATGCTCAACGCCTTGCGCTTGCGCAGGGGGTTTAGCCTGCTCGATTTCACGGCCAGCACGGGCTTGTCCATCAATCGCATTGGCCCTGCGCTGGAGCAGGCACAACGCCTAGGCTTGCTGCAGCGCAGCGGCAACCATGTGCAGCCAACCGAGCGGGGCTTTGACTTTCTCAATGATTTGCAGGCCTTGTTCTTGCCCCAGGGCGATTAAACACATCGCCTAACCGCAAGTGGCTGCCACGATGCGCCCTGTGGCATCGACTTCTAAATTCAACCGCTCGGGATTAAATGGCAGGGCTGGGTCACCTTGGTGGATCACCCGCACCATGTAGGCACCGGCTTGCCCACGGGCTTGATGGACGTTGTTTTCGGTGGCGGTTTTGCCGATCGCCCACTGGGCGGCTTGGGCGTTGCACCGCTGTTCGGGGCGGGGGGCGGACTGGGGGGCCGTGCCGCGCAAGGGCAGGGTGCAGGCGGTGAGCAGGCTGGCGGTGCCAAGAAGCAAAAGCAGGCGCATGGGGTTCCTTTCAGACAGTTTCAAAGAGCGTCAAAGAGCGGCCCGTGGTGACGATGTTTGTGTCCAGCTTAGCGCCGCTGCTCTTGAACGCTGGCCGGAATGCGCTGGGCCCGCAATGCACGCTGGGCTTTTTCGGCTTCGGCGCGGGTGGCAAACGGCCCGGCCCGCAGCCGCGTTAAAACGCCTTTGTTGCTGGTGGTGCTAAAGCTTTGGGCCGCATAACCGGCTTGGCGCACTTTGCGTTCTACCGCAGCGGCGTTGGTCACCTCGGCATAGGTGCCCAACGTGACATAAAACTGGCTGTTGGTGCGGGCGGGCTTTTCTTGGGGGGCCGCCGCTGGGGGCGGGGTGGGCTTGGAGCGGGTGGTTTTAGCTACCGGTGCGGCCGCTTTGGGCGCTGGGGCCGCTTTGGGTGCAGCCACCTTGGGCGCAGGCGCAGGCGTTGGTGCCGGTGCTGCCGGTGCTGGCATAGCTTCTGCCATGGTGATGGGCAGGATGCCTGGGGGCGCAGCGGTGGCTGTGGTCTCTGTCATGGCACTGCTGGGTGCCATGGCCAGTGTGGACTCTGGCGGGGCCAGGGGGGCGGCCGCGCCGGGTGGCGCAACCTCCTCTGCCGGGGCGGTGGTGGTGGGTTCGGGGAAGTTCAACTGCGGCGGCCCGACCGTGCGTTCTGGCGCTGGCGCTGGCTCTGGCTCTGGCTCTGGGGCCGAGTCTGCGCTATGCCAGGCAAAAACCCCCAGCAGCGCCCACAAGGCCACCTGCCCCACCGCTGCCAGCCGCCATTGCTTTTGGCTGCTGGCTTGCTGTGCGAGCCGCGCTTGTGCCTGGGCCAGGGAGGGAGATTCCTCCAAGGCGTGCATGGTCTGCTGGTGTACCAGGCGGTAGTACCAGCCATTGCCAAAAAAACCGGGCACGCCGCACAGCACGATGGCACCGAGCAAGGCCACGCTGACTTGTGCTTGCCGGGGCAGGGCGCTGAATGCCCCCGCCCACACCAGTACGGCTAAAAGCAGGGCCATGCTGCTCCACAAAGCGGCAGGCCGCCACAGCCCGCGCAGCAAGCACCAGCCCAGGGTGCAAAAGGCGGCGGCATGGTTCCAGGTTGGCGGGGTGCGGCCCAGGGTTTCAAACCGGGTAAAGACACGCTCGTAATACGCTGTGCCGACCGGGCCGACGGCATGCAGATACAACTGGGGCAAAAGCCCGGTGGTGGCGGCAGAGGAATTGTTCTGGGAGATCGGCACAGACATGGGGGCAAATTGTGGCATGTTCAGCATCGTGCCGATCCAATACCCTGGTGCCGCAATGCTGCGGGGCGACCTCAAATCTGAAGTGCAACACCTTGCAGAATTGAAGCACCCATGAACAAAAAAACATACGAGC
>NZ_JBHSEY010000057.1:0-228945 GCF_042654745.1 Comamonas denitrificans | reverse complement strand
CGCACAAGTGTCACACGAGAGCATCTATACCTGCATCTACGCCCAACCTAGGGGCGAGCTCAAGAAGGAACTGGTGTCCTGCCTGCGCATGGCCCATGCCAAGCGCTGGCCCCGCTCCAAGGGCAAGGACCGGCGCGGTGAAATCCAAGACTTGTTGAGCATCCATGTGCGCCCACCAGAAATAGAGGATCGTCAGCTTCCAGGCCACTGGGAGGGAGATCTCATCAAGGGGGCGAACAACGCCAGCGCCATTGGCACCCTGGTCGAGCGCACCACGCGCCTGGTATTGCTGGTCAAGCTACCCCATTCCAATCCAGCGACAGCCGCGCATGTGCTGCAGGCATTCAGTGACAAACTCAATGCAATAGCAAGCCCCATGCGCCAGAGCCTGACCTACGACAGGGGCAGGGAGATGGCCGAGCACGCCAAGCTCACCGAGAACACGGGTATGAAGGTGTACTTTTGCGACCCTTACAGTCCTTGGCAGCGTGGCAGCAACGAAAACACCAATGGGCTGCTGCGCCAGTACTTCCCCAAGGGTAGCGATCTGAGCGGCTACACCCAGGAGCAACTCGATGCCGTGGCCGATGAGCTCAACGGGCGCCCCAGGATGACCTTGGGTTACTCCACTCCCCTGGAGGTCTATGCGCAGCACTTGCAGCGGCTAAGCTTCCAGGCTGATTCAGTGCACTGAACAAATGTTGCACTTGGACTTGAATCCGCCCGGTGTGGTGTTGGCAGGGGCGCTTCACTTTTACACTGGCGTTTTTTCAATTTCCCCCACCGCTGTGCGCCGCTGCAGCGGGACAACAGGGGGCAACAGGGCACAAGGGCTGAACAACACTATGCAGACACAACAACACCGATGGCAGTTTGTTCGCGCCGGGGGCGTGGACCAGGTCGTGATTCGCACCGGGGCCGATATTGCCCACTTGGCAGAGTTGGACCAAAAGCTGTGGGTGGCCTTGGCCTGCCCCACACGTGGCGTGGAATTTGACCCCGCCACCCTCGATGTCATTGATGACAACGGCGATGGCCGCATCCGCGCCCCCGAGTTGCTGGCCGCGTGCCAATGGGCGGTTGCCCATGTGCGCGATCCCGAGGTTCTCACCAGTGGGACAGACGTGCTGGCGCTGGCCAGCATCAACGTCGATAACGAAACGGGTGCCGCCATGCATGCCGAAGCCCAGCGCATTCTGGCGTTGGCCGGGCAGGCGCACAGCGGCACGATCAGCCTGGGGCAAGTGCAGGCTAGGCTGACCGATTTGCACGCCATGCCCTTGAATGGCGATGGCATTCTTAACCCCGCCAAGCTCTTGGCCGATGCCCCTGGTCTGCACGCCCTGGCCCAGCGCATCATGGACAGCTACGGTGCCAGCACGGGCTGCGATGGCGAGCCCGGCGTGAGCCCGGCGGCGCTGGCGCAGTTTTTTGCCGATGTGCAAGCCGTGGCCGATTGGCATGGGCAGGCTCCCGCCCAGTCGTGTGGGCTGGCCTCGCCTGCGCAAGCCTTGGCTGCGGCCCAGGCCCTGATGGCGGTGCAGGCCAAGGTGGAAGACTTTTTTGCCCGCTGCCGTTTGGCCGCGTTTGATGCCACCGCCCTGCAGCCCTTAAGTCCCAGCGCAGAAGGCTATGCCCTGTTGGGAAAAGAAGCTTTGCACGCCGGCGATCGTGTCGTTGCTGCACTGCCCTTGGCGGCCATCCATGCGGATGCGCTGCTGCCTTTGGCCCAAGGCCTCAATCCCGCGTGGGTGGATGCCATGGCCGTCTTTCAGGCCCAGGTGGTCACGCCCCTACTGGGGGCGCAAACGCAATTGAGCTGGCCCCAATGGCAGCAGCTGTGCGCCACCCTGGCCCCCTGCCAAGCCTGGCTGGCCGCCCAGCCCAGCACGCCGGTGGCCACCATGCCCGTGGACGAAGCGCACGCCTTGCTGGCCAGTGGCGATCAGCAGCGCTTGCTCGCCTTGATGGAGCAGGATAGCGCGGAAGCCAGTCGCCAAAAAGAGGCTAAAAACCTCGAAAAACTCATACTCCTTCAGCGCGACCTGCTCTTGCTTTTGAATAACTTTGTCTCGTTTTCCAGCTTTTACCGTCGCCAAGGCGGCATCTTCCAAGCCGGTACCTTGTATTTGGATGGCCGCAGCTGCGAGCTGACGGTGGACGTGCAAGACCCCGGCTCCCACGCCGCGCTGGCTGGCTTGGCCAAAACCTTTTTGGCTTACTGTGAATGCCGCCGAGGTGACAAGGTGCGCACTATCGTCGCGGCGTTTACGGCGGGCGATGTGGACTTTTTATTTGTGGGGCGCAAAGGGATTTTTTACGACCGCCAGGGGCAGGACTGGGATGCCACCATCACCACCTTGATCGACAACCCCACCAGCATTGGCCAGGCGTTTTTCTCGCCCTACAAAAAATTTCTGCGTTTTGTTGAAGCGCAAGTGGCCCAACGCGCCGCCAGCAAAGACGCGGCGGTGACCGAAGGCCTGCAAGCCAAAGCCGCCCATTTGGCCGGGGGGGCTGCGCCCACCCCCGCTGAGGCCCCCGCCCCCAGTAAAACCGATGTGGGCACGGTCGCTGCGATTGGGGTGGCGTTGGGCTCACTGAGCACGGTGGCGGTCGCCGTACTGAGCAAGGTATTGGAGCTGGGGCCGTGGATACCGCTGGCCTTGCTGGGGGTGATGCTGGCCATTTCAGGCCCCAGCGTGTTGATTGCCTGGATGAAGCTGCGCGAGCGCAGCCTGGGCCCCATTCTGGATGCCAGCGGCTGGGCGATTAACGGGCGCATGAAAATCAACCTGCCCCTGGGCCGCTCCTTGTCGCAGCAAGCCCAGGTGCCCAGCAATGCCGAGCGCAGTCTGCGCGACCCGTATGCGCAAAAATCCAGCGCTCCATGGTGGTTGGCCTTGGTCGCCGTGCTGTTGGTGCTGGGCGCGGTGTGGAGCCAAGGCGGGCTCAATCCCTGGCTGCCGCAGCGCTGGCAGCCAGCAGCCCACGCAGAAACAGCCGTTACCAGCGCAGCGCCCGCAGGTGCCGCCCCAGCTGCAGCCGCACAGTAAATGCGTTGAGGGCTGGTTTTTAGGCTTCGGCGGGCAGCTGTGGGGCCCGCCATTGCAGCAATTCGGCCAAGCGCAAAATCACCCATTGCCCCTCGGCGGGGGACAATCCCGCCGCAGGGCTGCCAATGGCGCTGTGCAAGCCCAGCAATACGGCCTCTTCATCACTGTGGCCACGGTGGTAGATGCTTTGTGCTTGCTCGACCAGGGCGCAGGCCAAGTCCTCACACAGCTCATAGCGCTCCAGTACCGTGGTGGCGGGCGCGGTCAAGCGCCCGGCAGGGCTGCGAAACAGCTGGCTAAAACTGGGCGGAATCTCCATTTGATTGCTCATGGCGGGCCTTCAGTCCGGGGTAAAGCGGGTGATGAAGCGCTCCAAATCCACCGCCAATTCGCAACTCACTACCTGGCCCATGCGGCCATCGCTTTTGCGCTGGGCGCTGAACAGCGTGGCTTTGCCGATGAAATCAAAATCAGGCAAATAAATCACCGCATAGGGGTGGGGCACAAAGTGGGTAAAGGCAAACACCACGCGGTGCTCATTGCGCGGGCTGGGGTAGAGCAGGTAATCCGGGGTGTCAATGGTGGGGGTGGCCATGGTCAAAAGGGCGGCAGCTTTTTTTTGATGGAAGGGTAGGGCAGGGGGCGCATTGTCCAGACTTTGCCTTGGGCTTGGTGTGGGCTGCGACAATTGGCCGCATGTTCAGCGTCTGCATACAACCCCAAGATTTTGATGTCTCCACCGAGCTGGCCCGCCTGCACGCCAGCAATGCCCAGGTGGGGGCCGCGTGCTTTTTTGTCGGACTGGTGCGCGACCGCAACGAAGGCGCGGCCGTGGCCAGCATGGAGCTGGAGCATTACCCCGGCATGACGGAAAAAAGCATCGCCGCCATCATCGAACGCGCCCGCCAGCGCTTTGGCATTGCCGCCGCGCGGGTGATTCACCGCGTCGGGCTGCTGCAGCCGCTCGATCAAATCGTGCTGGTGGCCGTCACCAGCGCCCACCGGGGGGCCAGCTTTGCGGCCTGCGAATTCATCATGGATTATTTGAAATCCGAGGCGCCGTTCTGGAAAAAGGAGCTAACCCCGCAAGGCACACGCTGGGTTGATGCCAGAGTAAGCGATGAAATGGCGTTAAAACGGTGGGAACAGCTATGAAAGTAACCGATATCTGGCAAAGCCTTTCTCCGGTGGTCTTGCTGCGGGCCTCGGTGGTGGTGGCGCTGCTGACCATTGTGTTGAAGATGGGGGCCTGGTGGCTGACCGACTCGGTGGGCCTGTTGTCGGACGCGCTGGAATCGTTTGTGAACCTGGCCGGGGCCATGTTTGCCTTGCTCATGGTCACCATCGCCCAGCGCCCGGCCGATGCCGATCACCCCTTTGGCCACAGCAAGGCGGAGTATTTCTCGTCTGGCTTTGAAGGCATTTTGATCATCGGTGCCGCCCTGGCCATCATTTGGGCGGCCATCGACCGGCTGCTGCACCCCGTGCCGCTGCAGGCGCTGGGCTGGGGCATTGCGCTGTCGGTCATCAGCTCGGTGTTTAACGGCGTGCTGGCCGCCGTCATGCTGCGCTCGGCCAAAGTCCACAACTCGATGGCGCTGCGGGCCGATGCCCGCCATTTGCTCACCGATGTCTGGACCTCGGTGGGGGTGGTCGGTGCCTTGATTGCCGTGCCCCTGACGGGCTGGCAGTGGCTCGATGGCGGCATTGCCATTGTCGTGGCGCTGAATATTTTGAAAGAAGGCGGGCACCTGGTCTGGCACTCCTCCCAAGGGCTGATGGACGAAGCCATTGATCCTGAGCACCTGCAGGCGGTAGAAAACGTGCTGCAGCGCCACACGAACGAGCACGTCTATTTCGACTCCCTGGCCACGCGCAGCGCCGGCCAGCGCAGCTTTGCCCAAGTCCACATGCATGTGCCCGCCCACTGGACATTGGGCAAAGCCGCCCGCCTGCGCCGCCTGGTTGAGGAGGAGCTGATGGCCGCCGTTCCCGGCCTGCACGCCACCCTGGAAATGCTGCCCGAGGGCAGCGAGACGGCGCTGGAAGCATTGGAAAAAACGCAGTGAATGGCGTGGGGCCCAACCCTGGGTGGCATGCCTTGTAGGGCCTTGAAATTTCAAAGAATGCCGCTACCTTTGCAACAACTCTTTTGTTGGTTGTAAAGGAAAAAATTTCATGCGTATCGACAAGCTCACCACCAAGTTTCAAGAAGCCCTCTCCGATGCCCAGACCCTGGCGCTGGGCAACGACCACGCCTACATCGACCCGCTGCACCTGCTGGCGGCCATGCTGCGCCAAAGCGATGGCCCCACGGCCTTGCTGCAGCGCGCCGGGGTGAATGTGGCAGCCCTGACCCCCGCCGTAGAAAACGCCATGAAGCAGCTGCCCCAGGTGCAAGGGCATGACCAGGTGCAGGTTGGCCCCGATCTGGGCAAGCTGCTGCAGGCCACCGAAAAAGAAGCCCTGCAGCGCGGCGACCAGTTCATTGCCAGTGAATTGTTCTTGCTGGCCCTGGCCGATAGCGACACCAAGGCCGCCAAGCTGGCCAAAGAGCATGGCTTGAGCCGCAAGGCCATCGAGGCGGCTATCAATGCCGTGCGCGGCGGCCAGACCATGGACAGCGCCGAAGGCGAAAGCCAGCGCGATGCCCTGAAAAAATACACCCTCGACCTGACCGAACGGGCGCGCCAGGGCAAGCTCGACCCGGTGATTGGCCGCGACGATGAAATTCGCCGCGCCATCCAGGTGCTGCAGCGGCGCAGCAAGAACAATCCGGTGCTGATTGGTGAACCCGGCGTGGGCAAGACCGCCATCGTTGAAGGCTTGGCCCAGCGCATTCTCGAAGGCGAGGTGCCCGAGTCGCTGAAGAACAAGCGCGTGCTCTCGCTGGACATGGCGGGCCTGCTGGCCGGGGCCAAATACCGGGGCGAGTTTGAAGAGCGCCTCAAAGCCGTGCTCAACGACCTGGCCAAAGAAGAAGGCCGGGTGATTCTGTTCATTGACGAAATCCACACCATGGTCGGCGCGGGCAAGGCCGAAGGAGCGATGGATGCGGGCAACATGCTCAAGCCCGCCCTGGCGCGCGGCGAGCTGCACTGCATTGGCGCCACCACGTTGGACGAGTATCGCAAATACATCGAAAAAGACGCAGCGCTGGAGCGGCGCTTCCAAAAAGTGCTGGTGCAAGAGCCGACGGTGGAAGACACCATCGCCATCCTGCGCGGCCTGCAGGTGCGCTACGAGGCGCACCACGGCGTGGATATTACCGACCCTGCTATCGTTGCTGCAGCAGAACTGTCTCACCGCTACATCACCGACCGCTTTTTGCCCGACAAGGCCATCGACCTGATCGACGAAGCGGCGGCCAAGATCAAAATCGAAATCGACTCCAAGCCCGAGGTCATGGACCGCCTGGAGCGGCGCATGATCCAGCTCAAAATTGAGCGCGAGGCCATGAAAAAGGAAACCGACGAAGCCTCGCAAAAACGCCTGGAGCTGATCGAGGACGAGCTGCTCAAGCTGGAGCGCGAATACGCTGACCTGGAAGAAATCTGGAAGAGCGAAAAAGCCAGCGCCCAGGGCAGTGAGCAGCTGCGCAAGGATATCGACCACATCCGCGTGCAGATCACCGAGCTGCAACGCAAGGGCGATTTGGCCAAAGTGGCCGAGCTGCAATACGGCAAGCTGCCCGAGTTGGAAAAGCGCCTGAAAGCGGCCCAGGACAGCGAAGCCGGTGGGCCAGCGACGCAGCACAAGCTGCTGCGCACCCAGGTGGGCGCAGAAGAAATTGCCGAGGTGGTGAGCCGCGCCACCGGTATTCCGGTGGCCAAGATGATGCAGGGCGAAAAGGAAAAGCTGCTGGCCATGGAAGACAAGCTGCACCAGCGCGTGGTGGGCCAAGACGAGGCGATTGCCGCCGTGGCCAACGCCATCCGCCGCTCACGCTCGGGCCTGTCCGACCCGAACCGCCCGCTGGGCAGCTTTTTGTTCCTAGGCCCCACCGGCGTGGGCAAGACCGAGCTGTGCAAGGCGCTGGCCGGCTTTTTGTTTGACAGCGAAGAGCACCTGCTGCGCGTGGATATGTCCGAATTTATGGAAAAGCATAGCGTGGCACGCTTGATTGGTGCGCCTCCGGGCTACGTAGGCTATGAAGAAGGTGGCTACCTGACCGAGGCGGTGCGCCGCAAGCCGTACAGCGTGCTGCTGCTCGACGAGGTGGAAAAAGCCCATCCCGACGTGTTCAACGTGCTGCTGCAGGTGCTGGACGATGGCCGCCTGACCGATGGCCAGGGTCGCACTGTGGACTTTAAGAACACCGTGATCGTCATGACCAGCAACATTGGCTCGCACATGATCCAGGCCATGGTGGGCCAGGAGGCCGACGAGATCAAGGACGCGGTGTGGGGGGAGCTGAAAACGCATTTCCGCCCCGAATTCCTCAACCGCATCGACGAAACGGTGGTCTTCCACGGCCTGGATGCCCAGCACATTCGCGCCATTGCCGATATTCAGCTGCAGCACCTGCGTGCCCGGCTGGAGAAAATGGATTTGCAGCTGCAAGTGTCTGACCAGGCGATGGACGAGTTGGCCAAGGTCGGTTTTGACCCGGTGTTTGGTGCGCGCCCCTTAAAGCGGGCCATTCAGCAGCGCATCGAGAACCCGCTTTCGCGCCTGCTGCTGGAGGGGAAATTCCCGCCCAAGAGTGTGATTGCCGTCGGTGTCGATCCGGTGACTGCCCCAGGGGTATTTAAATTCACGCAGACTGCTGCATAAACTTGCCCACCAGGGTTTATTTGGAAAAGGAAGCTTTTGTGAACGCATTTGTCTCAGACTTGAGCCGTTTTCTTGTCCGCGTCGTGCTGCTCTTGGCCGGTGTTGTGTTTTTTATGAGCGTGCTGGCCGCTGGCATGGTGTTGGCTTTGGTCTGGGGCTTGCGGGCGCTGTGGGCCAAGCTGACGGGCCGCCCCGTCATGGCTTGGGTGCTGCCTACTCAGGCGGCCGCCACCTGGTCGAGCATGCGCAAAAAAGCCGGTGGCTTTGCGGCCCAAACCCGCCAGGCAGCCCCCAGCAAACGCAGCGGCGTGCTGCCCCAGGTGGCCACCGAGGTCACCGACGTGCAAGCCCGCGAAGTGCACTAAACCTGGATCGCTGGCAGTTTTCTGCCTGCAGCTGACAATCCTCCCTCTTGGTAGAGGGAGGATTTTTCATTGTTTTAGCCCTCTAACGCTTACCAGCAAAGCGCTGACAGCTCCTAAAATTTTTTTCCTTCTGCATTAGCATATCCATTGCACAAGGGCAAGAAACGGCCAACAGCCGTACTTCAGTTTATGGATTCCTACACCAAAAACTGGCAAAA
This sequence comes from Comamonas denitrificans, assembly GCF_042654745.1. Lineage (NCBI taxonomy): Bacteria > Pseudomonadati > Pseudomonadota > Betaproteobacteria > Burkholderiales > Comamonadaceae > Comamonas > Comamonas denitrificans. Next base: position 220,530 of record NZ_JBHSEY010000057.1, on the reverse strand, counting down.
AAAATGAATTCTTAGACAATCGCGTTCTTTCGTTTTCCCTAACTATTATTTTTTGTCTGCTCCCATGTCCACTCACTACCAGGTTCGCCCCGCTACGCTTCGTGATGCCAAGGCCATTGCGCAAATCCATACTGCTGCTGCACTTGAGGCTTACCGAGGCATCGTGCCGGACGATCAGCTCAAAGCCATGTCGTCCGTCGAAAAGCGCCAGGCCTATTGGCGCGAGGCCATTGAGTTTTGTGAGCCTCAGGTGCAAGTTGCCATTGATGGCGACAAGATCGTCGGCTTTGTGGGTTTTGACCGCTCGCGCGACCCCAAATCGCGCCAAACCACCGGTGAAATCTGGGCAATCTACGCCACCCCCACCCACTGGAACAAAGGCGTGGGCATCACCCTGTGGGATGCGGCCCGTGAAGGCCTGCTTGAAGAAGGCTGCACCAACGTGACCTGCTGGGTGCCGCTGCGCAACGAACGCGCCCTGCGCTTTCATGAAATGGCCGGCTTCAAGCGCGAAATGACCACCGCCAAAACCGCCCAGGTTGGCCCCATCAAAATTGAAGAAGTGCGCCTGCAGCGCACTTTGAACGGCTGATTGGCTGCTGCTGTGACCAATGCCACGCTGCAATGGGATGACGTAAACGGCCAGCCGCAGCACGCGGCTTGGCACAGCGAAGCCGGGCGGCCTGCGCCCGCGCGCATGCAGGTGGCCGACGACCGCTTGGCTGCCGATGCCGCTTACCACCTGATTTGTGAAGGTAGCACCCTGCTTTGGCAGGGTGATTTTTTTAATGCCCGCCATTTAATGGAGGCGCTCAAGCGCCGCCTGGATAAACCCAAGCTGCGTGGCAAAGCGCAAAAGAACGCCAAGCCGGCGCACCCTCCTGCACCTGCCGCCACCCCAGCCTTGGCCTTTCACCAGCAACGCCAAGTGCAGGCGCGGCGGGCCCATATCTTGGGCAGCATCCTTATTCCTTTGAATGGGGATTACCGCATTCCCCTGCGCCGCGCTCCCGATGTGCAGGCCGCTTGCACCCAAGCCTGGGGCCCTGCCGATGGCACGGCACGGGTGATCGCGCTGCGTGAGCTGCAAGGCATTGTCAGCGCCTACGAGTGGCGCAAAAACGGCGTGCAAATTCCAGCCTTGCAAACCTTGGGTGGCTACGACCGCATCCACCCGCATTACGGCGTGTTCTCTCCCGTGCGTGGGGAATACGTTGATCTGGTTGCCCAGGCCCCGCTGCCTGCAACCGCCACGCAAACAGCGGCCGTGGCGTGGGACATTGGCACCGGCACCGGCGTGCTGGCCGCCGTGCTGGCCCGCCGGGGCGTGCCCCAGTTGATTGCCACCGACCATGCCGCGCGGGCGCTGGCCTGTGCGCAGGACAACGTGCAGCGCCTGGGCGTAGCTGCGCAAGTGCAGTTGTGCAACGTTGATTTATTTCCCCCAGGCCACGCCGATTTGATTGTTTGCAACCCGCCATGGTTGCCCGTGCGGGCCACAACCAGCCTGGAGCAAGCCGTGTACGACCCCGATAGCCGCATGCTGCGTGGTTTTTTGGCCGGGCTGGCGGCCCACCTGCGCCCAGGGGGCGAGGGCTGGCTGATTTTGTCTGATTTGGCCGAGCACCTTGGCCTGCGCAGCCGCGCCGATCTATTGGCGTGGACCGAAGCCGCTGGCCTGCGCGTGGTTGGCCGATTGGACATTCGCCCGCACCATCGCAAAGCCCAGAACGCCAGCGACCCGCTGCACAGCGCCCGCGCGGCAGAGGTCACGTCCCTGTGGCGGCTGGCGGTGTAGCTTGAGGCAGTCCCTGCGCGTGGCTTAGATCATGAACACGTTCTTAGAACGTGTTCATGATCTCGAATGAAGGTGTGGGGGATGCGGTTCGGGATGGGTTGCGAGGCGCAAACCACAGCAATAGCTTGGCTATTGTGAGGATTTGCAACGACGCAGACCGCCCGAAGCCGCGCCCGCACACCCATGAGGAGATCATGAACACGTTCTTAGGCCGGCTGCGCTTGGGGGGCCTCGTCCAGCAAACCCCTTAGTTGTTCGCGCAGTGTCGCGGCCCGTTCCTCTCCGGCATGGGATTGCACGGCCTGCAGCAGGGCCAGTCCTGCGCAGCGCAGCGCCGCCAGATCGCGGGCCTCGCGCAGCTGGGCCCGCAGTGACTGGGCCAGCATTTCATGGCGATTGGCAAACAGGCGCTCGCACAGGTCAAACAAATACATGCGGGTGCCGGCCATGGACAGGGTAGCTGCTGCTGCCCCCTGCTGAGGTGTCTGCGCAGTGGTTTGTTGGGTTGGTGAAAAGGCCGATGGAGAGACCACTGAGCCATTTTCCAGTTGCAGATACCCTTGTGCTACCAACGTCTGGGCGACTGCGGCATGATCGCCGCCCAGCAAAGCGTGCAGTTGCGCCAACGTCTTGCCGTCTGCCAGCAATAGCACCGTTCGTGCCCGCTGGGGCAACTTTCGGGAACCGGGCTGAAGTTCGTCCAAGGCTTTGGCGGTTTTCTGCAAAATCATGAAGTATCCGGTCCGTCCCAGAGCGTGTTGAGATAGCCGCTATTGCACCCCCCTTTTATGACAATCGCGTGATGCCTCTTTCTGCTGCGCGTTGAATAGATTTACCACCCACCTGCCATGCAATTGCTTCTTGCCCCGATGGAGGGGCTGCTCGACTTTGTGCTGCGCGATGTCCTCACCCGCATTGGCGGGGCCGATCGCTGCGTTTCTGAATTTATCCGCATCAGTGGCACGCTCTTGCCGGAGCGTGTTTTTTTGCGCTACATGCCCGAGTTGGCCCATGGCAGCCGCACCCTGGCGGGTGTGCCAGTGCGGGCGCAATTGCTGGGCTCAGACCCCGTCAGCGTGGCCGAGAACGCTGCCTTCCTCGCCACCTTGGGGCCGGAGGGGATTGACCTGAATTTTGGCTGCCCGGCCCGCACTGTGAACCGCCACGGTGGCGGTGCCTCCATGCTGCAAGACCCTGAAAACATCGCCCGCCTGGTGGCTGCCGTGCGCCGTGCCGTGCCAGCGCATTTGCCGGTATCGGCCAAAATGCGCCTGGGTTTTGACGACCGGGGCCTGATGCGCGAATGCGCCCAGGCCATGGTAGAAAACGGCGCGTGTGAGCTGGTCGTTCACGCCCGCACCAAGGCCGATGGCTACCGCCCGCCCGCCTACTGGGAGCAAATCCCGCTGATCCGCACTGCCGTTGGCCCGCAGATTCGCATCATCGCCAATGGTGAAATCTGGACCGTGCAAGACGCTTTGCGCTGCCGCGAGCAATCCGGTTGCACCGATTTGATGCTGGGCCGAGGCAGCGTGGCCGACCCCGGCTTGGCCCTGGCCATTCGCGCTGCTGTCGTTCACGGTGTCCCTGCTGCCGATAGCGTTGCGCCCATTCAGCCAGCGGCGGTGCCGTGGGCGGCACTCTTGCCGCACATGCAGCAGTTTTGGGATTGGGTTTGTCAGCGCCTCAACCCCAACCAGCGGGCTGGGCGGCTAAAGCAATGGCTTAACCTGCTGCGCCGCCGCTACCCCGAGGCGGAAACCGCCTACCAACAAGTGCGGGTGATGACCGACCAAACACTCATTACCCAGTGGTTGGCCCTGCAGCGCAGCCAACAGCCGATGTCGGCTGGCGTGCCAGCACCCGCAAATCTGGGCCAATAGGGGTGACCTCGTGAAACTGCCAGGGCAGCGCCTGGCCTAAATCTTGCAGTGGCCCCAGTGCCGCCATGCCTTTGCAGCCCTGGCCCAACAGCGTGGGGGCCAAATACAGCAACAACTCATCGACCAGCCCCTGCGCCAGCAAAGCACCGTTGAGGATGGCACCCGCCTCAACATGCAACTCATTGATAGAGCGCTGCCCCAAATCGGCCAGCATTGCCGCCAAATCCACTTGCCCTTGGGCATTGGGTAGATGAATAACAGTAGCGCCTAGCGCTTGCAATTGTTTGGTTTTTTGTATATTTAATACTGAAGTATAGATAATACAAGCGCTACCAGCTCTTAAAACCTTAGCATCCAGCGGTGTGCGCAACTGGCTATCGACCACCACCACCTGCGGCTGGCGCGGCGTGGCCACGGCGCGAACGTTCAGCTGCGGGTCGTCCGCCAAAATCGTGCCAATCCCCGTCAGCACCGCACAGGCCCGCGCCCGCCAGTGGTGGCCATCGGCCCGTGCTGCCGGGCTGGTAATCCATTGGCTGGCCCCATTGCCCAGGGCGGTGGCCCCATCCAGCGACGTAGCGGCCTTCAGCCGCACCCACGGGCGGCCCCGCTCCATGCGGCTAAAAAAACCAATATTCAGCGCCCGTGAAGCCGCCGCCCCTGGCCCCACTTCAACGGCCACCCCCGCCGCCTGCAGCCGGGCAAAACCCTGGCCTGCCACCTGGGGATTGGGGTCGGTCAGCGCCCCCACCACCTGGGCCACCCCGGCGGCAATCAGCGCCTCGCAGCATGGCCCGGTGCGCCCATGGTGGGCGCAGGGCTCCAGCGTCACATACGCCGTGGCCCCCTGGGTGCTGTGCCCCTGTGCGGCGGCATCGCGCAGCGCCATCACTTCGGCATGCGGCCCTCCGGCCTGTTGGGTAAAACCCCGGCCAATGACCGCGCCGCTGCGGCCCACCAGCACGCAGCCGACACGTGGATTGGGATTGGATAAAAAAAGCGCCTGAGCGGCCAGCCCAAGCGCTTCTTGCATGTAAATAGCATGGTCAGTCATGCTGTGAATGCTAGAGCATTATTTTCCCCAGCAATCGGCCACAGTGCTCTTGCTGACACCTTTGGCTCCGGTATTGGTCAGGGTGAAATTGCCGCATTTATCACCGGATTGCGCTCCTTTTGGGGTAGCCGTCAGAGTAAAGGTGGCACCGTCAGACACTGCAGCAATATCGTAGCGGTCACCTTCCACAGTTTTTAAGTTGGCAGGGAAGTTGGCCGTCACGGGATACGTCCCCGTAGCCGTGGCGGCCCGCTCCATCCACCGTGCCGCTTCCAGCAACCCTGCCATGGCTTTGGCGCGGTGGCCCTTGCGCACGTATTCGGTGTAGCTGGGGTAGGCGATGGAGCTCAAGATGCCAATGATCGCCACCACGATCATGACCTCAATCAGGGTGAAGCCGGTTTGGCGGGACGGGTATGGCATGTGGGAGGGGTAGTTTTTTTTCATAGCAATGCTTTCTTATTGCATTTGACGCCAGCTCGGGCGCGAGGTGGTTAGGGGTGGAAGGTTTAAATCTTCTTTTTCAGGGAGAGTCGGGTCACATTTGTCACCCACGCATGAAGAGATGTCGGTGTTTTTATCTTTTGAAGTCACCATGGCGTGTGCGCCCTTGCGCACCTGGCGGCGCACCATGATGTCGTCAATGCCATCGGCCACGGCCATGAGTTGGATGCTGGGGGTGGCACCGTCCATGATGTTGATAAAGGTGCGGTATTGGCGTTCATCGTCCACCGAACCGGTTTCGCAGCTTTCGATGCTGGCATCAAACACATTGCTGCCTTTGGCGGGGACTTGCGAATAAACGGTCAGGATGTTGGTGCCAACATAAAAATCCAGTGGCTTGAGCAAGCGCTCGCCTGTGCTGGGGAGGTCTAGATACCAACCGTTATAGCTGCCCCAGTTGGTGGGTTTGAGCGGGTCTTGCCCCAAGGTGGCTTGCTGGCTGCCAGAAACCACTGTCGTGGTTTGTTTTTTCAGCTTGGCCGCATCCACCCCTGCCCCCAGTGGCGCAGGTGCGGGTACGTTGATGCACTTCGGGCCATCACTGGTTTGGCAGGTTTTGCCAGGGTGAATCTCCAAACGTTTTGGATTGCTATCTTTAATGTAGCGATAGCGGGTGTTGTCCAGCACCGAGTACAGGGTGTGTACATTGGTACTTTCTGGGTCGTTGCGTGCCACATTGCGCCCGGTGCCAAAGGCGACCATCATGCCGCCCACGGGGGTGCTCGTGCCTGGTTTGCATTCTTTGGTGGCGGTATCCAGTTCGCATTTTTTGCGGTCATTGGCCCGTGTTGTTGGCGCCACCGTGATCGGCTGGGGCAGTTCTGTGCCACTGCTGCCATACACGGCAGGACGCTGTGCGGTGAACAGGGGAGCACCGTTAAAAGCCACTTTCCATTTGCTGGCATCGTAATTGGTCAGGTCAAACTTCCACATATTGCCCTGGTTGTCGCCAGCGTAGGCAATGTCTGGGCGGTCATCGCCGTTCAAATCGACCAGGCGGGGGGCGCTCAGGCCGTTGTCATTGGCCTTGCCAGTGCCGGGCACGTCCACGGTGGTGGGAATCGTCAGCAGCTCTTTATTGCCATCCAGGTATTGCACCAGTAAAACCGGGCGCTGGTTGGCGCTGTTGTAGCCATTGCCCAGCACCACGGCCCAGCGGTTGTTGTTCAGCATGGTGATTTGCGAGGCATGCAAAAGGCTGGTGCTGTTGGTGACCGGCGCGGCGGTGATGTGGCCAATATCGCGGTCTTGCGTCACAGCGGTGGTACACGCAGTTTGGCTAGCAGGGTCGGTGAGGAGTGTGCAGTCTGGGGCGCTGACTTCGGTGCTGCGGGTGCGATCCAGTACGACCAGGCTACTGGCGTTATTGGCGGAAAAATTGCTGGGGTTGGTCACATCCAGCACAAAGTAACCCCGGCCGCCGGCCCCCAGCGTGCCCACCAGCAGGGTGCGCCAGTCAGGGGAATTGGGGTCAGTGCTGGTATTGGCATCGCCCGTCATGGGCGAACCATCGACAAAGTAGCGGTGCTGCTGGTCGTAGGCCGGTGCCGTCAGCCGGGTGAGGCTGGGAATCACGCCTTGGGGTACGTAGGCGATTTTTTCGGTGCCATCCTGCGCAGAGAAGCCATGCAGCATGCCATCGTTGCCGCCCACGTAAATCATGGGGGGGCGGTCTTTGTAGGTTTTAATAAAGTCGCGATACCCATTAAAGGCATAACTGCGTGCAGGGGCTGCGGTGTACCACACTTCAGAATTCACAATATCGCCTTGGCGGCTTTGGCGTTGGCGATAGGGTTTGCTTTCGGTGTAGTTGGAGGGGTTGGTACCCTCTTTGCTGCGATCGCCTCGGATGTAATTCAGCCGGTTTTGGCCTGCGGTGGCACCTTGGTCTGTGCCATTGGGGGCTTTTTGCAAGGCCAGTTTTTGGGAGGTGCTCAGGTTGGATTGGTCGGCCGCCCAAACAAAAGGCACCCCTCCCTTGGGCGCAGCATTCACCCATTGATCGCTCCAGCTCAGAATAACGCGCGATTCGTGCGAACCCAGGGCATCAAGCTTGTTGGCCGTGTTCTCTCCGCCCCACGCAAGGGTTACACCGCCATCGGTATCGACTGTTTCTGCAATCACAAACCCTTTCCAGCCGCTTTGTGGCTCGTAGTTGCCGGTGAATTTGCTGACACCGCTGCGCGAAATATTCGAGCCGCTCAAAGCGGTAGAAGTAATGCTGGGGCTGACTTCGGTGTTAATGGTGCGAATAATTTGCTCAAATGCTTTTTTCAAATCTTCGCCCTTTTCTACGGCGTAGAACTGGCCCCGACCATTGATGGCGGCGTGCCACATGTCTTCTGCAGGCTGTTTTACAGAATACCATTGTGCTAGACCTGATGCATAATCTGCAAAGCTACCATCATAGCCGTATGGAATAGTGCTTGAAGGCTGTATAAGCTTTCCTTCATTTCCATTGTTAGTACTAGATTCTGAGGCGTCTGCAGCATAAGGGCCATTTAGATAATAAAATAAACCTGTTGTGCTTCCCCAGTAATTTTTTGCGCCAGTAGTACCTTCACGCCAATATTTCCCTATATTTTCTTCTGTTTGGCTATTATTTCCCATTGGACGGTATTGAGTTTCTGGAAGAGCTTCACTGCTGAAACCAATCGTAAAGGTTGTCATGTGTGCCCAAGTTGCAGGGTTGTAGCGTGGGTTCCAGTATTTTTCCAATGTAGCTGTTTTTCCTGTTATTGGATTAGTGAAAGTTTCTTTTTGGGGGGCCTTCGCATATTCTGGTAGTGGTGCAACTTCACCATCCAAAGCTTCCTTAGGTTGCAGTCTTGTTGCCCAGCTTTTAAAAGACCAGTCAGATAATGTACTGATTACCCCCCCGCCGCGTGATGAATCAGCACAATAATTTTTATTATCAACCTTTTTAAATGATCGGCACGGCCTGTAGCCATCATGCCAGTCACTGTAGGTTAGATAATCAATATCTCTATAGATCCAAGTATTTTTATTTTCTCTGCTATATTCTGTGTCATCGGGTAAATAAAAACCTGGATAATCTTTTGGGTCTTCATATGGATCAATTCCTAAAAGATCGGGTAGCTGATTTTCTCCGGGTTTTGCAGGGGATGCAGCTTTTTTTCCGTAAGCTTTGAATGTTTTTGAATCTTGATTGTCAAAGTTTATCGGATCGGTATTAATATCTTCTTTTGGTTCATCCCAATTTGTTTCTTCTAGATTGTTATTATCATTGTCATTATCAACAACTGCGTAATATGTATCGTATGGGCCATAGTATTGACCATTCCATTGGCCATCAGTTAGTAGAATATGGTAATTTCTCCTGCAGCCGAGAGGCTTACCATTCGGTCCATTCAGTTCTTCTCCTGGAATGCTAGCCCATGGACCATTTTCATGAAGAGGCGCGCGCATATATTCATCAGCACGTTTCACCATCTTGTGTGTAGGCGTTGAAGTGCATGTATCATAATTTTTTATATATTTAATAAAGTTTGAACGATGGGTTTCGTCCAATATTTTCATTGTATTTTCTGCACTTGAGGAGGCTGCAGAGGTGCCTAATTTTGTGAACGTTAATCCATCGACTGATGTGCAATCCCCCAAGGATTGCCAGGCTAAACGAATTTTTTTATCAGGCAAAAGAGAAGTGTCGTTGAAGACTTCGGTTAAAGCATCTTGCAGCACTTCCGTTCGTGTCTTTGTATTTTTGATCATGTCCTTGGCATCCATACTGGTTGAATCATCCAGCGACAAGATCACGTTGGGTGCCACATACGGCTCTACCGTGCCGGGGGGCGAATTGGCCAAGTCCAGTGCCCAGGCGCTGGCAGGAGCCAAGGCAGCGCTGGCAGCAATTGCAATCAGGCGGCGGCGAAATTTTTGGGGTGTGGTGCGTCGGGGCATGGTGAACTCCTAGCTCGTCATGAAGAAGTAGTGTGTGTAGAGTCGATCCTGCAGATGTGCGCAGGTGTAGATTTTTTTGAATTACGACCTTCTTGATGCTGTCGTTACTGGGGGAAATCGAGTTGGTCTCGCGTAAGTGCGTAGGTTTCCTGGATCACGGCAGTGCTGCCGGGCTTCAGGCCGCTGGCCCAGGCAGTGATGCGGTACACCACACTAGGCTCCTCTTTCGGCAGGCGTAGATCCAGTAGGGCAGCCGCTGGGGCAGCATTTTGATCGTCCTCCACAATGAGACCAGGGCCGCCGAGTGATCCGGAGTCTTTGTATTTCAACACTTCAATCCAGTACCTGCCATCACGGAGAAGGGGGGCGAGGGAGTCATCATCCTTAGGCTTCTTCGCGTCAGTGAATTGGCCATAGCGTGCGCCGATGCCCTCGGCGGTTAGTTGGTCAAAGAACACTTCCGGATTTTTCGGCTCGGGGTCAGAGGCACCGTTGGGCCGCTTATTGTTCCAAAAGTCCTGTCTTCCACGGCGTTTGGCACACAACCCGTTTTTACAAAAAGGTGCAGTATTGCGGCTATCGGCAAAATCATAAAATTCGCCCTCTTTGAACAATGCATCTAGCGCTGTTTTGTCATCCGGACGGTGGTTGGGGAAATTTTTTGTGTCATTCCAACGCCGAATATCCAATTCAGCATCTTGAATCAGGCTTTGCGCAGCTTCAAAAGCGCGTTGGTAATCGGCATCGTTGCCTACCACCATTTCATTGAAGATGGCGGTGCGCGATGCCCACAGCGCCAGCAGCATGGAGAGCATGACAAACACAATCACCACAAACAAGGCAATGCCGCGTTCGCGGTGGTGGGCAGCAGGGCGGGCGGTGGAAGAGGGGGAGTGCATGAAGGAGCCTTTCACCTTTAAATCAGCCCTTGGCTGCGCAGTTGGAAGACATTGCGAAACACGTAGTGCATGCGGTTGGTGCGATTACCTGTCAGGGTGGTGATATCTACGTCGTTCTCGTCGCAGCCGGTGTAGCTGACACCACCTGCGGGTACGTCAATGCGCTCAGTGCCAAACAGCACCAGGCAGACTTCTACGCCTTGAACCCGGTTCCAGTTCTCGCCCACGCCAGCTCTGCCGGTGTAAAGCATGGGGGGGTCGCCCTGATCGGTGCCTTGATTGGTGTCTTGCAGCAGGTAGCGCACCTGGAAAGCAGCGACGTTTTGGGCAATGGGTTGGCCGTTGCAGTGCAAGTCCGTGCTGCTGATGGTGAAAATGCTCTCTACTGGAATGGTTTCCCCTGGGCCAAGTACACCCTTGCCGGGTTCAGCCAGACAGTTGCGTGAAATGGGACCGTTGTCGGCAAAAGTGGGTTCTTCGTAGCCAGTGTATTGGATGGTGATTGCGCCGGTTCCCTCGGCTTCGTGGATCGCTTGCTCGCTATCGTCACGCAGTTGGAATACGGTGGGGGTAATGATGTCGCTCTCGTCACCAGCATCCAGGCCCAAATCAAGGTAAAGCGAGCCGGCCTGGCGCAATTGGGTGCCAAAGGTGCGCATAACATAGGCGGCTTGCTGCTGGATGCCACTGATATCGCTGACGGCCCCGGTCACGCTGCGCGAGCCCAGCAGCGAGACCGTGGCCACGGCGACGACAAGCAGACCAACGGCAAGGCCGATCATGAGCTCAATCAGTGTCAGGCCGGCCTGGAATTTCAAGTGTTTTTGCTCTTTATCCCTTGATGGATAAGCGCTTAAAGCTATTTTTTTTATTTGGTGGTGTGTGTGCAGTGCCATTATTGTCTCCCTGGGCAGTAGGCTTTGTTTTTCTTGGAGTCGAATCCGCACCGTGCGGCGACGCTGATGTATTGGAGGTGGCAGATGCGTCCATCGGGGCATTCCACGCCGTCTTCACCGGTGGCCGATATCCATTTGTCCCCCTCACGCACTTTGGTGGTGTCGAGGTTGTTGAGGTCATCCTTTGTCATATCGGCAGACTCATTGGCCCGCCAACTGACCATGATGCCGATTTGGCTGGCCGTGCTGTTCTTAGCATCCCAGGGCGCGACAAAAATGCTGGCTTCGCCCAAGGGCAGGGTGTCGGCAACGTTTGCTTTCCATACTCCAAGGTCGCGGACGAACAAGGCAGCAGGGGTGCAAGGGTTGTCGCTCTCAGTACAGCCATCGGTGTCTGGCTTATCGTCGAAGTCAGAAATGATTTCAACGCTGGTGAGGTCGATGTAGTTGGCTAGGCTGACCAAAGCATTTGGCTGTACGCGCAGCCGTTCGCTGAAATCTTCAATCAGTCGGACGGCCTGGGCGCGGCGCGTGGCGGTTTGGGAATCGACCAGGGTGCGCATTTGCATGCCCAGAATGCCGATGATGCCGAGCACCGAAATGACCAAGGCCACCAGCGATTCAATCAAGGTAATGCCGCGTTGCCGGCGGTGCGCGGTGGTGGGGTGTGGGCGGTTTATCCTTTGCATGGAACTTCCTCTGATTGAACAGTGCGTATGCGTCCCCCAGAGCCCATGCACAGTCCGCGTGTGGCGGGGTGGCTGATGCTTTGGTTGTGCGGGACGAGATTGAAGCCGAGGTAAGGGCCGTCTACCAGGCCATAGCGGTTGAAAATGATGCGGTTGTTGCCCCCGGTGCGGGAAATCTGGGTGCGGTTGGGGCTGTCGTAACGCAGCAGCACCGGTTCGCTGGCGTTGCAGCTGTTGTTGCGGTTGGTGTCGGCGCAGATGAACCAGCCGCAGTCCCATTCGCGCTGGGCGCTGGGAGCGGTGCAGCCGTTGGTGTTGGTGGTGATTTTTTGCATGACGACGTTGCCACCGCGTTTGATGGCTTCGGAGCGGGCAAATTGCAGGCTGGATTCCAGGTGGCTTTCCACCTGCCGCACCCGCCAGCGCTCTATCAGTGGCTGAAAGCTGGGCAGCGCAATCGCCAGCAGCACCCCCAGCACACTCACGGCGACCATGAGTTCAATCAAGGTAAAACCCAAACTATGGCGTGGATGGAGGTGCTGGATGCGGTGCATGGCGTGTCCTTTAGGGGTCAGGATCGGGATCGGGGGTAGATGGGTTGCACTTCTCGCTGCCCGGTAAGTGCCGGATAAGTCCACTGCCGTTAATGCAGACACGGGTAGCGCTGGCAGCGTTTTCATCCTTGTTGGCGGGAGTCAGCAAAAAATCGGCGACCGGGGTGATGGTGCCCCAGCGGTCCAGTGCCAGTTCGGTGGCATCGCTTTCTTCGCTGATGGCCAGGCTGGTGGATGCGCCGCTGGTTTGCAGCAGTTCATCGTCGCCATCGGCATCAATGCCATGGACTTCCCAGCCGTTGGCCCAGTCATCGTCGATGGCACTAATGGTGATGCCGCCACCACGTTTGATGGCTTCGGAGCGAGCGTAGTAGATGGTTGATTGCAGCGCTTCGGCTGCGCTGCGCACGCGCCAGCGTTCTATTAAAGGGGTGAAGCTGGGGGCGGCAATCATGGCAATGACGGCCAGAATGGAGACAGTCACCATCAGTTCAATGAGGGTGAAGCCGTGTTGTTTGAGAGGGAGCACAGGGTATTTCAACATTTGGGCTGAATGTAGGGGGCTGTTGCCGCTGTGGTTGCTGGGGCAGGATAAGCGGTGCGTGGTGCGGGATAAGTGGCTGCACTGGAGGGAGGTGGTGTGGAAGAAAAATATGTAAATTCCTCCATTAAGTGGTGTAAATTCCACTAATTTATGGAGGAATATGCACCCATGTATCCACGCAATATCCAGAATTTCGCGCGTGAAGCGTTGGGCGATACCCCTGTGTTGTTGCTCAACGGAGCACGACAGACGGGCAAGAGTACGCTGGCACAAAGCCTGGATGCTGGGCGGCGTTATCTGACGCTGGACGATCCGGTGGTCTTGGCGGCTGCACAGTCCGACCCGTTTGGTTTCATTGACGGGCTGGATGGCCCGGTTTGCCTGGACGAGGTGCAGCGGGCACCGGGGATTTTTCTGGCCATCAAGGCGGCGGTGGACAAGGTGCGCCAGCCAGGGCGGTTTTTGCTCACGGGTTCGGCCAATGTGTTGTTGCTGCCGCAGATGGCCGATTCGCTGGCGGGCCGGATGGAGGTTTTGGAGCTGTGGCCTTTGGCGCAGTGCGAGATCGCTGCGCGGCCCCGAAGTATTGTGGATGAGCTGTTTGCAGGGGATTTTGCCGATCGCTACCCGTTCGACAGGGATGATTTTATTGAGCGCCTGACCGCTGGCGGCTACCCGGAGGCGTTGGAGCGGCGCAGTGGCCGCCGTCGTCAGGTGTGGTTCGATAGTTATTTGGCCACCATCCTGCAACGTGACGTGCGTGATCTGGCGCAGATTGAAGGGCTGACGGAGCTGCCGCGTTTGCTTCAACTGCTGGCGGCACGCAGTGGCGGCTTGTTGAATATGGCTGAGTTGTCACGCAGCACGGGGTTGGCGCAAACCACTTTACGCCGTTACATGGGATTGTTGGAGGTGCTGTTTCTGATTCGGCAAGTGCCGGCGTGGTCATCGAATTTGGGTAAACGCTTGCAAAAGTCGCCCAAGTTGTTTTTGTCTGACTACGGGTTGATGGCGCATCTGCAAACGCTGGATGCGAATCGGATGGCCCAAGAGCATGGACTGCCCGGCGATTTGGTGGAAGCCTTTGTTCATGCGGAATTGGCCAAGCACCAGACTTGGGCTGCTGAAGCTACCCGGCTGATGCACTACCGCACAAGTACGGGCGTGGAGGTGGATTTTGTGCTGGAAAACCGCCGTGGGCAGGTACTGGGCATCGAGGTGAAAGCGGCTAGGACGTTAAGTAGTAAGAGCTTTAGCGGCTTGCGCCATTTGCGCGATACGGTGCCAGAGCAGTTTCAGCGTGGCGTGCTGTTCTATAGCGGCGAGGAGGTAGTGCAGTTCGATGCGCAGTTGGTTGCACTGCCGCTGGCGATGTTCTGGGCGTGAAGAAAAAGAAAAACCGCCATGGTTTGCACCGTGGCGGTTTTTTTGAAGGTGTTGATCGGTAATTGCTTACTTGATCTTGGCTTCTTTGTACTCGACGTGTTTGCGAGCTTTGGGGTCGAACTTCATGATCAACATCTTTTCAGGCATTGTCTTTTTGTTCTTGGTGGTGGTGTAGAAGTGACCGGTGTCAGCAGTGGAGACCAGTTTGATTTTTTCGCGTCCGCCTTTGGTAGCCATGAGTATTTCTCCTTGATATTAGCTAGAAATTAAGCTTGGCCACGGGCACGCATGTCGGCCAGAACGGTGTCGATGCCGTTCTTGTCGATCAGACGCAGGGCGGCGCTGGAGACGCGCAGACGCACCCAGCGGTTTTCGCTTTCGACCCAGAAGCGCTTGTACTGCAGGTTGGGCAGAAAGCGGCGTTTGGTTTTGATGTTGGAGTGGGAAACTTTGTGACCCACCGCAGGCTTTTTGCCTGTTACTTCGCATACGCGTGCCATTGAGGACACTCCGATTCAAGTTTTACAGCGGCCAGCATAGGGTGCTGACTGCCTCACCTCGCCATTGTGGTTCTGGGTGGCGGTAAACCCATGCTGCCCAAGCTTGGGGCAAAAGCAGCAAAGCCGCGCATTATAGCGCGGCTTTGGGTTTTTATTGGCGGGGAGTTTGATTCAGGTGCTTATGTGAGCTGGTGGGTGCGTAGCCACTCTTGCAATGCATCTGTCATGCGTGTTTGCCAACCAGGGCCGGTTTGTTTGAATGCAGCCAGGACAGAGTTGGGAACGCGCAGGGAGATCGCTGTTTTGGGCTCGCCCTGGACGGGGCGGCCACGTTTGCGTTCGATCAGCTGCGCGATGGCTTGGGTTTGTGCTTCGGCTTGTGGGTCTTGGCTATGCAGCGCTTGACGCACTTGCTGCCAATTGCTTGCCGATTGGCCCTGTGCCCGGGCCTGGTGGATTTGCTCACTGGTCAGGGTAGTCGTTTTCAAGCCAGTCATAGTAAGCACTCCTTTCTTCTGCGTGTGCAGGCCGGAAGCTGATGATGCGGCAGTGGGTATCGCGCTCGACGAAGGCCACTGAGAGCACCATCAGTACGTCAAAAACATAGGCCAGCGCCTGAGAACGTGGCTCGCTATTGCGTGAACTGTCCACGATCCAGACAAATTCACTTTCCATGACCAAGTCGGCATCTAGAAAATCGATTCCGTGCTTTTTTAGATTGGCAAGGCGCTTGGTCTCGTCCCATTCATAGATCATGGTTGGTGGATATTGTATATACGTATATTGCTTCCGGCGTAGTTAGTTTTATTCCTGCTGTTCCAAAAACCGCTGGGCATCCAGTGCCGCCATGCAGCCGGTGCCGGCGCTGGTGATGGCTTGGCGGTAGATGTTGTCTTGCACATCGCCGGCGGCAAAGATGCCGGGCACGCTGGTTTGCGTGGCAAAGCCTTTGCGGCCACCGTGGGTGACGATGTAGCCGCCGTCCATCTCTAGTTGGCCCTTGAAGATGTCGGTGTTGGGCGCGTGGCCGATGGCAATGAAGCAGCCTTGCAGGGCGATGTCTTCGGTGTGGCCGTCTTGCGTGCTTTGGATGCGCACGCCGGTGACACCGCTGGCTTCGCCCAGTACTTGCTGCAGGGTGAAGTGGGTTTTGAGGATGATTTTTCCTTCTTGCACTTTGGCCATCAGCTTATCGACCAGGATGGGCTCGGCGGTAAATTTGTCACGGCGGTGAATGAGGGTGACCGTGCTGGCGATGTTGGACAGGTACAAGGCTTCTTCCACCGCCGTGTTGCCGCCGCCGACCACGCAGACGGGCTGGTCGCGGTAGAAAAAGCCATCGCAGGTGGCACAGCCGGAAACGCCCCGGCCCATGAATTCTGTTTCTGAGGGCAGGCCCAGGTATTTGGCCGATGCGCCGGTGGCAATGATCAGGCTGTCGCAGGTGTAGGTGCCGCTGTCGCCGGTCAGGGTGAAGGGGCGCTGCGAGAAATCAACTTGATTGATGTGGTCGAACACGATTTCAGCCTCAAAGCGCTGGGCGTGCTCTAAAAAGCGCTGCATCAGTTCGGGGCCCTGCACGCCATGGACATCGGCGGGCCAGTTATCGACCTCGGTGGTGGTGGTCAGCTGCCCACCCTGGGCCATGCCGGTGATGAGTACGGGCTGCAGGTTGGCACGCGCAGCGTAGATGGCGGCGGTGTAGCCGGCCGGGCCGGAGCCCAAAATTAAAACCTTGGCGTGTTGGGGTGTGCTCATAACTGTGATCCGTAGTGAGGTGGGAGGAGGGGCGTTATATGTTTTGCATACGCTTTGAAACGGTTGATTGTAGAAAGCTTGGGCAAGCCTGGCTGCCCCTGGGGTAAGCTTTCGCCCTCGTATGAAAGCTTCCTCTTCTTCTTCAGCCGCTGCACTGGCTGGTACGCCGTCTCGATTGGGTTTGGCGCGGTTTGGCCATGAGATGTGCTTGCTCACAGGCCTGTTGGTGCTGATGTTTGGCCTGGCAGCCATGGCCAGCCATTCGTTGCTGGATCCGGCGTGGTCCACGTCTGGTGCTTCGGACACCGTTTTGCCGCACAACTGGATGGGGCGGCTGGGCGCGATTTTGTCGGATGCCGCGTATTTTGGTTTTGGCTTTTCGGTCTGGTGGCTGTGGGCGATTGCGATTTTTGTGTGGTTGCGCTCATTTCGGCGCTGGATTGCGGGCGCGGGCATTTTTATCCCTTCACTGGGCCAGCGTTTGAGCTTTTGGCTGGGCACCTTGCTCTTGCTGGGGGCCAGCTGCGCGTTGGAATGGAGCCGTCTTTACCGTTTTGAAGAGGCCTTGCCCGGTCACGCTGGTGGGGTGCTGGGGTATATGTTGGGCGTGGGTGGGATGCGCTGGCTGGGCTTTACGGGCTCAGGGGTGGTGGGCATCTTGTGCATCGTCGTGGCGGTGGGGTGGGTTTTTAATTTTTCTTGGGGCAGTGTGGCCCAAGGTTTGGGTACGCAGTTGGACAAACTCTGGCCCAAAATTCAAGCGTGGCGCGAGCAGGGGCGCGATATTGCCAAGGGCAAACAAGCCGCCCGCCAGCGTGCCCAAGATGTGCAGCACGATGCCCCGGCGCAGCATGAGCCGGTGGTGATTGCGCCGGCCCCTGTGGCGGTTGTCCCCAGTGAGCGGGTGCTAAAAGAGCGCCAGAAGCCTTTGTTTACCGACAGCCATGCCGCGCTGTCCGAAGGCTTGCCCCAAGTGAATTTGCTTGATGCGCCGCCCGCCCAGCAAGAAACCGTCGCCCCCGAAACGCTGGAGATGACCAGCCGCCTGATTGAGAAAAAGCTCAAAGACTTTGGCGTGGATGTCGTGGTGGTGCAGGCCACGCCGGGGCCGGTGGTGACCCGCTACGAGGTAGAGCCGGCGACCGGGGTCAAAGGCTCCCAAGTGGTCAATCTGGCCAAGGATTTGGCCCGCAGCTTGAGTTTGGTGTCGATTCGTGTGATTGAAACCATTCCGGGCAAAAACACCATGGCGCTGGAGCTGCCCAATGTGCGGCGGCAGACGATTAAGTTGTCGGAAGTGCTGGGCTCGCAGATTTACCACCAGAGCAAAAGCCTGCTGACCATGGGCCTGGGCAAGGACATTGAGGGCAAGCCCGTGGTGGCCGACCTGGCCAAGATGCCGCACGTGTTGGTGGCGGGCACGACCGGCTCGGGCAAGTCGGTGGGGATCAACGCCATGATTTTGTCGCTGCTCTACAAGGCAGAAGCCAAGGATGTGCGCCTGCTGATGATTGACCCCAAGATGCTGGAAATGTCCGTTTATGAAGGCATTCCGCACCTGCTGGCCCCGGTGGTCACCGACATGAAGCAAGCAGCCAACGGCCTGAACTGGTGCGTGGCTGAAATGGAAAAGCGCTACAAACTGATGAGCAAGCTGGGCGTGCGCAATTTGGCCGGGTACAACGCCAAAATTGACGAAGCCCGCGCCCGCGAGGAAAGCATTGGCAACCCGTTTAGCCTGACCCCCGAGCAGCCCGAGCCCTTGCAGCGCCTGCCGCACATTGTCATCGTCATTGACGAGTTGGCCGATTTGATGATGGTCGTTGGCAAAAAGATTGAAGAGCTGATTGCCCGCTTGGCGCAAAAGGCGCGGGCTGCGGGCATCCATTTGATTTTGGCCACCCAGCGCCCCAGCGTGGATGTGATTACCGGGCTGATCAAGGCCAACATTCCTACGCGCATTGCGTTTCAGGTCAGCACCAGGGTGGATAGCCGCACCATTCTTGACCAAATGGGGGCCGAGGCCTTGCTGGGCATGGGCGACATGCTCTACATGGCCAGCGGCACGGGCCTGCCGGTGCGGGTGCATGGGGCCTTTGTCAGCGACGATGAGGTACACCGCGTTGTAGCCTACTTAAAGCAGCAGGGCGAGCCGGACTACGTTGATGGCGTGCTCGATAGCAGCACCGGCGAGGATGGCCTGGGCAGTGAACTGGGCGAAGGTGGCAGCGGCAGTGGTGCCGAGCAAGACCCCATGTACGACCAGGCCGTGCAAGTGGTGCTGCAAGACCGCAAGGCCAGCATCTCGTATGTGCAGCGCAAGCTGGGCATTGGCTACAACCGCTCGGCCAACCTGCTGGAGCAAATGGAAAAAGCCGGTTTGGTCAGTGCGCTGACCTCCAGCGGCAAACGCGACGTACTGGTGCCCGCCCGGGGCGAATAAAGGTGATTGATGCAACAACACATCCGAAAATGGGCCGTGCTGGCCCTGTTGGCCACCCCTGGCCTGGCAGCGCCTGCATGGGCCGATGGCTTGGCCAGCCTGGAGGCGTTTGTGCGCCAGGCCAAAGCCGGCACCGCGCAATTTACCCAAACGGTGACCAGCCCCGCCAAAGCCGGCCAAGCACCGCGTGTGCAGTCCAGCAGCGGCAGCTTTAGCTTTCAGCGGCCGGGGCAGTTCAAGTTTGTCTATACCCAGCCCTTTGCCCAAACCATCGTTGCCGATGGGCAAACACTGTGGTTGTACGACGAAGATTTAGAGCAAGTCACCCGCCGCCCACAAGGCGATGCGCTGGCCGGCACCCCAGCGGCATTGCTGACCAGCGTGCAAGACATGGCCGCTTTGCGCAAAGATTTTGATTTGGCTGCGCAGGCCAGTGCCCAGCCCGACCCCGAGGGCCTGCAATGGGTGCAAGCCACGCCGAAAAACCAGGATGGCCAGATCCAGCAGCTGCGCGTGGGTTTCACCCCGGCAGGGGCATTGGCTGCGCTGCAAATTAACGACAGCTTTGGCCAGCAATCGCTGCTGCGCTTTACCCAGATGGCGCTGTCCCCTGGTTTGCCAGCGGGCAGTTTTCACTTTCAAACCCCGGCGGGGGTCAGTGTGCTGGATCAATAAAAATAGCGCCTTGCGCTTTATTTACAAAGGATTTCGGTTGAATCTAATCGAAATCCTTTTGTTTTTCAGCGGGTGCAGCTATTTGCAATGGTTTAAAAACAGGCCCAAGTTTGCTCGGCGATGGTGAGCATGAAATCGGGGTCCAGGTACAGGCCAAACACGGCCAGCAAGACCAGCGCAACCACCAGCCATGCCAAGGCCCGCTGCCAAATCGGGCGGCGCTGGGGCGCAGATGTGGGGGTGGTGGGTTCGGTCGTCATGCCTTGGGGGTGGTTGCCAGTGCGGGGCGGGCAATGGCCGTTTCGCGCACCGGTAAATTAATCAAGGCACCGGCCACGCCCAGCACAATCATCAGGTACCAAAGCATGTCGTAATTGCCTTGGCTGTCGTACAGGTAGCCGCCCAACCAAATGCCCATAAAGCTGCCCAACTGGTGGCTAAAGAAGGTGATGCCGCCCAGCATGGACAAATGCTGCACGCCAAAAATCTGCGCCAAGATGCCATTGGTCAGCGGCACAGTCGAAAGCCATAAAAACCCCATAACCGCCGCATAGGCGTACACCGACCACGGTGACAGCGGGGCCAGCAAAAACAGCACCGTGGCCAGCGCCCGCAGCCCGTAAATGCCCGACAGCAAATACTGCTTGGGCAGTTGCTGGCCCAGGTTGCCGGCGATATAGGTGCCAAAGATATTGAACAGCCCAATCAACGCCAGGCTGTAGCTGGCCACCTGCGGGGCCATGCCAAAGTCTTTCAAATAGCTGGGCATGTGCACGCCAATGAACATGACCTGAAAGCCGCAGACAAAGTAACCCAGCGTCAAAAACACAAAGCTGGAATGGCCCAGGGCCTCTTTCAGCGCCTCGCGCACCGATTGGGTGCGCGGTGCCAGTGCTTGCCCTTTGCCAAAGCCCGGCTCGCGCAGGCCAAAGGCCAACACGCCGATCAGCAAGACCACCAGGGCCAGGGCCAGCAAGGCATTGCTCCAGCCCAGCTGGGCAATCAGCGCCCCTTCGACCGGCACCATAAAAAACTGCCCGAAAGAGCCTGCCGCCGCCGTCAGGCCCATGGCCCAGCTGCGCCGCGCTGCGGGGATTTGTCGGCCCAGCACGCCATACACCACGGCATAGGTCGTGCCCGATTGCGCCGCGCCAATGACCAGGCCCGTGCTCAAAATAAACAACCAAGTAGTGGGGGCCAAGGCCATTCCGGCCAAACCCAAGGCGTAGAGCGCGGCGCCAGCTATCAAAATTTTGAATGCGCCCCAGCGGTCGGCCAAAATGCCAACAAAAATCCCCAAAATGCCCCAGGCCATGTTTTGCACCGCAATCGCCAGGGAGAAGGACTCGCGGCTCCAGCCCATGTCTTGGGTAATGGGCTGCAGCCACAGGCCAAAACCGTGGCGAATGCCCATGGACAGCGTCACCACCATGCCCGCACACAACAGCACCTGCAGCATGGGCAGTCGCTGAACGGCGGACGCGGGGGCGGAAGAAGTATCTATATTGCTTTTTTGCATAAGGCTGGGAATGTAGCGAAAACCACGCGGCACAGCAGTCACCGAGGTTGCTTTCCCTTAATTTACCTAAACGTAAAGTGGCAAGCCTCGCATCTTGTTTGAAACTGTTTTTTCATACAGTCTTTTCGGGCGACTGCCGTGCGGCCACTACAATTTGCGCCGCTATGGCTGATACCACCCCCACTTTGTCGTCTTCTTCCGCTTATTCCGAACGCTCCATCCGCGTGCTCAAAGGGCTTGAGCCCGTCAAGCAGCGCCCGGGCATGTACACCCGCACCGACAACCCGCTGCACATCGTGCAGGAGGTGATCGACAACGCCGCCGACGAAGCCCTGGCCGGATTTGGCAAAAAAATCCGCGTCACCTTGCACGACGATGGCTCGGTCAGCGTCGAGGATGACGGGCGCGGCATCCCCTTTGGTCTGCACCCCGAAGAAAACGCCCCCGTCGTCGAGCTGGTCTTCACCCGCCTGCACGCGGGCGGCAAGTTCGACAAAGGCAGCGGCGGCGCATACAGCTTCTCCGGCGGCCTGCACGGCGTGGGCGTGAGCGTGACCAATGCGCTCTCCACCCGCCTGGAAGTGACCGTGTACCGCGAGGGCGAAGCCGCCCATTTGGTCTTTGCCGGTGGCGATGTGGTGCAGCCCCTGCAGCGCCGCCCCCTGCAAAGTGGCGAGCGCAAACAGGGAACAACAGTGCGCGCCTGGCCCGATGCGCGCTACTTCGACAGCCCCCACCTGCCGCTGGGCGAGCTGGTCCACCTGCTGCGCTCCAAGGCCGTGCTCATGCCGGGCGTGAGCGTCACCCTGGCCAATGAAAAAACCCGCGATACCAAAGACACCCAAACCTGGCAATACAAGGGCGGCCTGAAAGACTATTTAGAACAGTCGCTGGCCACCGACCCCCTGCTACCGCTGCTAGAAGGTGCCGGTTTTGCCGATGCCCAGGACGACAGCTTCGCCCAGGGCGAAGGCGCGGCGTGGTGCCTGGCCTTTACCGAACAGGGGGCCGTGCTGCGCGAAAGCTATGTCAATCTGATCCCCACCGTGGCCGGTGGCACGCACGAAAGCGGCCTGCGCGATGGCTTGTTCCAGGCCGTGAAAAACTTCATCGAACTGCACAGCCTGCTGCCCAAGGGGGTCAAGCTCATGCCCGACGATGTGTTTGCCCGCGCCAGCTTTGTGCTCTCGGCCAAGGTGCTTGATCCGCAATTTCAGGGCCAGGTCAAAGAAAAACTCAACAGCCGCGATGCCGTGCGCCTAGTCTCCAGCTTTGTCAAACCGACGCTGGAGCTGTGGCTCAACGCCAACATCGAACACGGCAAAAAGCTGGCCGAACTGGCCATCAAAGCCGCCCAGCAGCGCCAAAAAGCGGGCCAAAAGGTGGAAAAACGCAAAGGCAGCGGCGTGGCCGTGCTGCCCGGCAAGCTAACCGACTGCGAAAGCCGCGATATCGCCCACAACGAAGTCTTTCTGGTTGAGGGCGACAGCGCCGGCGGCAGCGCCAAAATGGGCCGCGACAAAGAAACCCAAGCCATCCTGCCCCTGCGCGGCAAAGTGCTCAACACCTGGGAGGTAGAGCGCGACTTCTTATTTAAAAACAATGAAGTGCATGACATCTCGGTGGCCATTGGCGTTGATCCCCACGGCCCGAACGACAGCCCCGATTTGTCCGGCCTGCGCTACGGCAAAGTCTGCATCCTGAGCGATGCCGACGTGGACGGGGCCCACATCCAGGTGCTGCTGCTCACCTTGTTCTTCCGCCACTTCCCCAAGCTGGTCGATGCCGGGCACATCTACGTCGCCCGCCCACCGCTGTTTCGCGTCGATATTCCCGCCCGTGGCAAAAAGCCCGCCGCCAAACTCTACGCCCTGGACGAGGGCGAGCTGCAAGCCATCCTGGACAAAGCCGCCAAAGAAGGCGTGGCGCGCGAGAAATGCCAAATCAGCCGCTTCAAAGGCCTGGGCGAGATGAACGCCGAACAGCTGTGGGACACCACCCTCAACCCCGACACCCGCCGCCTGCAACAAGTGCAACTGGGCGCACTGGACTTTGCCGCCACCGCCAACGTCATGACCCAGCTCATGGGCAAAGGCGAAGCCGCCGCCCGCCGCGAGCTGATGGAGCTGCATGGCGATGCGGTGGCGGTGGATGTGTAAATTTTTAGTGTTTTTGGTATCTAACGCTTTTCAGTAAAGCGTGAGTAGCTATTGTTTTTGAAATATGACTCATCCACCCGCTTCCCTCACACCCCTATCCCAGGGCTACGCCTCGCTGCTTACCGACATCAAGCAGCGCGTGCGCCAAGCCCAGGTGCGGGCCATGCTGTCGGTCAATGCCGAGCTGATCCGCCTGTATTGGGGGATCGGCCAAATGATTCATGAGCGCCAGCAGCAAGAGGGCTGGGGCGCGGGCGTGATTCCCCGGCTGGCGCGGGATTTGCACAACGAGTTGCCCGAGGAAAAGGGCTTTTCCGAGCGCAACATCAAGCAAATGCTGGCGTTTTATCGGGAGTACGCGCAACTGTCATTTGTGCAGCAGCCTGCTGCACAAATAGAGGTCAAGCAAAAAATGCCACAGGCTGCGGCACTTTTTACGGCTGAGCTGATTCTGGCCTTGCCCTGGACGCATCACGCCGTCCTGATGGCCAAGGTCAAAGACCACGCCACGCGCAGCTGGTATATGCAGGCGGCGCTGGAGCATGGCTGGAGCCGCAATATTTTGCTGATGCAGATTGAGACTGCCGCGCACCAGCGCCACGGGCAGGCAGCCAGCAACTTTGCCCTTCGCCTACCTAAGCCCGAGTCCGATCTGGTGCAGCAGACACTCAAAGACCCGTACTTGTTCGATTTTTTGACGCTCTCTGACCCGTTTCACGAACGCGAACTGGAAACTGGGCTGATTGCGCATCTGGAAAAATTCCTGCTGGAGCTGGGTCAGGGCTTTGCTTTTGTCGGGCGGCAATACCACCTAGATATTGGCGACCAAGATTTCTACATCGACCTGCTGTTCTACCACCTGAAGCTGCGCTGCTACGTAGTGATTGAACTCAAGCGTGGCGACTTCAAGCCCGAGTACGCAGGCAAGATGAGTTTTTATTGCAGCGTGGTCGATGACCAGTTGCGCCATCCCAGTGACCAGCCGACCGTGGGCCTGATTCTGTGCCAGCAGCCCAACCGTGTGCTGGCCGAGTACGCCTTGCGCGGGGTTGAACAACCGATTGGTGTTTCCAGCTACGAGCTGACCCGCGCCTTGCCGCAGGATTTGCAAACCAGCCTGCCCAGCATCGAGCAAATTGAAGCCGAGTTGCAAGGGCTGGACGAGGCAGCGCACCCTTCTTCTTCATCGAATATTTGAACGTTTTTGGCATCTAGCCCTTATGCATCAAGCGCTAGCAGCTATTTTTTTATTGAACTATGACAGACATTTTTTCCCTCCAGCCTGCTGCCACGGACCCGCAGGGCGACACCCTGACCCTGGGCGGCTACGCCCAGCAGGCGTACCTGGAATACGCGCTTTCGGTCGTTAAGGGCCGGGCGCTGCCCGATGTGTGCGATGGCATGAAGCCGGTGCAGCGGCGCATTTTGTACGCCATGCAGGCCATGGGCCTGGGCTATGGCGGCGCTAATGGCACCACGGCGGCCAAGCCGGTGAAGTCGGCCCGCGTGGTGGGCGATGTGCTGGGCCGCTTTCACCCGCACGGCGACCAGTCGGCCTACGACGCGCTGGTGCGGCTGGCGCAGGACTTTAACCAGCGCTACCCGCTGATTGATGGCCAGGGCAACTTTGGCAGCCGCGATGGCGATGGCGCGGCGGCCATGCGCTACACCGAGGCGCGGCTGGCCAAGATTGCCACGCTGCTGCTCGATGAAATTGACGAAGGCACGGTGGACTTTGTGCCCAACTACGACGGCTCCACCCAAGAGCCGCGCCAGTTGCCCGCGCGGCTGCCGTTTGCGCTGCTGAATGGGGCCAGTGGCATTGCCGTGGGGCTGGCCACGGAAATTCCCAGCCACAACCTGGGCGAGGTAGCCGCGGCCTGTGTGGCGCTGGCCAAAGACCCGCAACTGAGCGACGAGGCGCTGTTGGCCCTGATTCCCGGCCCGGATTACCCCGGCGGCGGCCAGATCATCAGCAGCGCCCAGGACATTGCGCACGCCTACCGCACTGGGCGCGGTAGCCTGAAGGTGCGGGCGCGGTGGGTGGTGGAGGAACTGGCGCGCGGCCAGTGGCAGTTGGTGGTGACGCAGCTGCCGCCGGGGGTGTCCAGCCAAAAGGTGTTGGAAGAGATTGAAGAGCTGTCCAACCCCAAGCTGAAGGCTGGCAAAAAGGCACTCACGCAAGAGCAGCAACAGCTCAAGGCCACGGTGCTGAATGTGCTGGATGGCGTGCGCGATGAATCCAGCAAGGATGCCTTGGTGCGCCTGGTTTTGGAGCCAAAAAGCAGTAAAACACCGCAACAGGAGTTTATTAACACGCTTTTGGCGCACACCAGCCTGGAAACCTCGGCCCCCATCAACCTGACGATGGTGGGCATAGATGGTCGGCCCACGCAAAAATCGCTGCGCCAGATGCTGGAAGAATGGCTGGCCTTTCGCCAGACCACGCTCACGCGGCGCAGCCAGCACCAGCTGGACCGGGTGCAGGCGCGGATTCACATTTTGGAGGGGCGGCAGGTGGTGCTGCTGCACATTGACGAGGTGATTGCCATCATCCGCGAGAGCGATGAGCCCAAAGCGGCGCTGATGGCCCGCTTTGACTTGAGTGAGCGCCAGGCGGAAGATATTTTGGAAATTCGCCTGCGCCAGTTGGCCCGGCTGGAAGCGATCAAGATCGACAAGGAATTGCAGCAATTGCGCGAAGATGAGGGTCGTTTGCTCGATATCTTGGCCAACCCCAAAAGCCTGCAGCGCCTGTTGATCAAAGAGGTGGAGCGCGATGCCAAAACCTTTGCCGACCCGCGCCGCACGCTGATTGAAGAGGCGCAAAGGGTGAGCACCGAGATCAAGGTGGTCGATGAGCCGGTGACCGTGGTCATCTCAGAAAAAGGCTGGGTGCGCGCCTTGAAGGGCCACGACCATGCGCCGAGCAATTTCAGCTTCAAAGCGGGCGATGCCCTGTGGGGCCACTTTGCCTGCCGCAGCGTGGATACGCTGATTGCCTTTGGCAACCTGGGCCGGGTGTACAGCGTGGCCGTGGCCACCTTGCCGGGTGGGCGCGGCGATGGGGTGCCGATTCAGGGCTTGATCGATTTGGAGCCGGGCACGCACATCGTCAGCTACTTTGCCGGGGCGGCGAGCACGCGCTTGCTGATGAGTGGCAGCGGCGGCTACGGTTTTATTGCCGAGGCCAGCAGCCTGGTGGCCCGCAACAAGGCAGGCAAAGCCTTTGTCACCATTCAAGAGGGCGAAACCCTGTGCCTGCCCAGTGTGGTGGATGCGCCCGATGGCACGGCCGCCACCCATATCGCCTGTCTAAGCAGCGATGCCCAGGTGCTGACCTACCCCTTGGC
Source organism: Comamonas denitrificans (assembly GCF_042654745.1). Taxonomy (NCBI): domain Bacteria; kingdom Pseudomonadati; phylum Pseudomonadota; class Betaproteobacteria; order Burkholderiales; family Comamonadaceae; genus Comamonas; species Comamonas denitrificans. The sequence goes on along the minus strand of NZ_JBHSEY010000057.1, from coordinate 193,995 downwards.
CGAATTAAAAGTGATGACCGGCGGGCGCGGCCTGCAACTGATGAAACTGGCCGATGGGGCCAGCCTGGTGGGCGCTGCCGCCTACACGCGCAGCGTGCGCATCAGCGGCACAGGCCGAGGCGGCAAAGAGCGCGAGGAGGTGCTGGAAATTCGCAGCCTGAACAACGCCGCCGGCAAACGCGCCAGCAAAGGCAAGGCGGCGGGCTGGACGTTTAAGCCCGTCAAAATCGAACGGATTGAATAAGTACTATGCATAACAAGAGCTTGATCTGGCACCACTTGCCCCCTGACGTGGCCCCCGATACCCGCTTGCTGCCCGGCCTGCATTTGCTGTTGGACGAGGGCGATAGCGCCAAGCACCGCCTGCTGCCGTGGCTGGCCGGGGTGCAAAATCCTCCCGCACCGGGGCAGGTGCAGTGTGGGGCTTGGCAAGGCGGCACCCAGGCCTACCGGGCGCAGGCCATGGCCGTGCCACTGACCGATTGCCATCCTCAGCAACCCGTTGCCGATTGGCTCATTGCCCAGCAGCAGCGCTGGCCCGGTTGGGATGGCACGGCGTGGCAGCAGCACGTGGCAGGGTTTGCGCTGGAGCCGCATTTGGAAAAAGCCTGGTGGCAGCTTTCCACTGGCACGCAGCGCAAGTTCTGGCAGGCGGCGGCCTTGGCCAGCGGGGCGGCGATCACTTTGATTGATGCACCGGATGCGGGGCTGGACCGCGCTTCTATTGAATATTTGGGGCAGGCTTTGAATGCTGTGGCCGACCAGTTGGCCCAGGCTGAACATCCCCGCTGGGTGCTGGTGGCGCACCACGACACTTTGCCCGGCGTGCAGTGGGATGAGGTGGTGCAGCTGCCAACCGACACCCACTGCTGAAGCGGCGCAGCCAGCGAAGAAGCCATTCCCACCCTCAACAGCGCATCCGTCAGAGCGCAGCCCCACGAACAGGCAAGCCCCCTCCCGTCTGACTCACCGCAGTTGTTTGAGCGCAGCGCCCACAGGGCGCGTAGCGAGTTCTGCGGTGCCAAGCTGCGCAGCACGCTTTCTTTGCTGACTTTCTTGTGCGAACAAGAAAGTTAGTCGCCTGCCGGGGCGAGACCCGGTCAGCGAACAAAAGATCAAACAAGAAAGCAGCTATCGCACGCTAAGCTTGAATACCAAGGAAAAATCACAAAGAAATACCGAAAATTCGTCGGGTTTCGTACCCACCCCCGTAGGGGCGAACCTATGTGTTCGCCCTGATTCCAGGATTCATGCCTGCGGCACCTGGGCAGACACGCAGGTCTGCCCCTACTGGCATTGGCCTTCATATGCTTTTTTTATTTCCGCTGGCCGGGTCTCGCCCCGGCAGGCGACATCCTTTCTTGCCCGCGCAAGAAAGGACGCAAAGAAGGCGTGCTGCGCAGCTTTTGCACCGCAGAACTCGCTACGCGCCCTGTGGGCGCTGCGCTCAAACAACTGCGGTGAGTCAGACGGGAGGCGGCTTGCCTGTTCCTGCGGCTGCGCTCTGACCGATACGCTGTTGCTTTGATGGCTTCTTCGCTGGCTGCGCCGCTTCAGGCGCTGGCGCTGGACTGCTCCAGCCAGCGGCGTGCCAGGGTGTCCCAAAAGCGTGCGCCCAGGGCGATGTTGTCGTCGTTGAAGTCGTAGCCCGGATGGTGCAGGCTGGTGCCGCGCTGGCCATTTTTGCCATTGCCAATCCAGCCATAAGCGCCGGGCACCTGCTGCAGCATGAAGCCAAAGTCCTCGCTGGTCATGGCCGGGTCGATGTTGGGGTGGGTGTTCTCTGGGCCGACCACCTCTGCCATCACCTGCGCCATCAAGGCGGCCTCGGCGGCGCTGTTGGTGGTGTTCGGGTAGCCGGGTTTGTGGATGTAAAGCGCCTGGCATTCATGCGCAGCAGCGGTGTGCTGGGCGATGCGCTCGATGCCTGCGACCAAGGTGGCCTGGGTGTCGTCGCGCAGGGTGCGCAGGGTGCCGTAGAGCACGGCCTCGTTGGGGATGATGTTTTCTACTGTGCCCGCTTCGATTTTGCCGATGGTCAGCACCGCGCTATCGACCGGGTCGAGGGTGCGCGACACCAGGGTTTGCAACTGCGTGACGATGGCACAGGCGACGGGGACTGGGTCGCGCGTGGTGTGTGGCAGTGCGGCGTGCCCGCCCTTGCCGCGCACGCGGATTTCAAAGCGGATGTTGGCGGCCATGATGGGGCCAACGCGCACGGCCATTTGCCCTTGGGGCAGGTCGGGCCAGTTGTGCAGGGCAAAGACGGCCTGGCAGGCAAAGCGCTGGAACAGGCCATCCTCCATCATCGCCTTGGCCCCAGCGCCGCCTTCTTCGGCAGGCTGAAAAATCAAATGCACGGTGCCGGCAAAGTTGCGCTGTTGGCTCAGCAGGTGCGCCGCGCCCAGCAGCATGGCGGTGTGGCCGTCGTGGCCGCAGGCGTGCATCTTGCCGGGGTGGCGGCTGGCGTAGGGCAGGCCGGTGGCTTCGGCAAGGGGCAGGGCATCCATGTCGGCCCGCAGGCCCACGCTGGGGCCGGGGTGCGCGGCGCTAAAACCCTGGCCGTGGATGCTGGCAACCAGGCCGGTGGTGCCCAGCCCTTGGTGTACGGGCAGCCCCAACGCGTGCAGGTAGGCGGCCACTTGGCTGGCGGTGCGCTTTTCTTGGTAGCTCAATTCCGGGTGGCTGTGCAAATCGCGGCGCAGTTGCACCAGGGCGGACAGGTGGGGGGCGAGGGCGGCAGACATCACAAAAAATCCGGGCAGTCAGCAAAGAAACCATTATGGGTGCGAATCAGGCAACAGCGCGGTAAGGGCAAATGCGGTCAAAATGCACCCCCTATGAAATCCAGTATTTTTCCCCCGTCGTTCTTGGTGCGTCCTTCTGTGGATGACCCCCGCCCCCTGATTCTTTACCACGGGCGCAACTGCTCCGATGGCTTTGGTGCCGCCTTGGCGGCCTGGTTGTTTTATGGCCCCGAGGTCGAAATGCGCGGCCTGGACCATGGCGAAATTCAAAGCATTGATGACCTGGGCGAGGTGCGCGGGCGCACGGTGTACATGCTTGATTTTGCGTTTGGCCCCGAGCTGACGGCCGCACTCGATGAGCGTGCGGCCAAGTTGGTGGTGCTGGATCACCATAAAAGCGCGGCAGAAAAACTGACCGGTTTTCAGTGCCGCTGTGGCGTGGTGCATTTTGATATGAACCATTCGGGCGCACGGCTGGCGTGGGAGTTTTTCCACCCCGAAAAACCCGTTCCCGCGCTGATTCGCTACATCGAAGACCGCGATATCTGGAAGTGGGAATTTGCCGAAAGCGCGGCCTTTTTGGCGGCCCTGGAGATGGAGCCGCGTGACTTGCTGCGCTGGGCCGAGATTGCCGCGTTCAGCCCTGAGCAAGAGGCCGCCTTTATGGCCCGGGGTGGCGCGATGGATGAGAGATACCAAAAACTCTGTGCGGATATTGCCGATGGTGCCCACGCCATTGTTTTCAACGGCGTGCAGGGGCTGATGGTGAATTGCCCAGGCATGTTCCACAGCCAAGTGGGTGATATTTTGGCGCGCGAATCGGGCACGTTTGCCCTGATGTGGAACGCCAATGAGCAGGGCGTAAAAATTGGGATGCGTTCACGCACTGGGTTTGATTGCATCCCTCTGGCCGAGAGCCTGGGCGGCGGTGGCCATGCCCAGGCCTGCGGCTGCAAACTACCCCACGCGCGACTGGCAGAGTTGCTCAGTGGTGACTTTCGGGCCGACCCGTTGGCGCAGTACGCCGAAATGACTTCGCCGGCCTTGGTGCGCAATGCACAGGGCCAACTGGTCCGCGGCATTCACCAAAAATAAAAGCGTGTACCGCTGATTGACAAAGCATTTCAGGGCAATAAAGCCTTGAAATGCCCATATACAAGCGCAAGGCGCTATTAAATAACGGAACAACTGCCCGGCCAAGGTGCCACGGTTTGCCAGCCTGGCAGCTGCAGCATGTGCTGCCATTGCTGCACCTCGGGCACCTGGGGCAGGGCGCGCCAGTCGGCCGTCAGGGCCAGGGCTTCGCCTGTGCGCGGGTGCTGCAGCTGCAGCGCATGGGCGTGCAGCCACAGGCGCTGGCCGCCCAGGCGCTGCGCCCACCAGCGGTTGAGCGCCCCTTTGCCATGGGTGGCATCGCCCAGGATGGGGTGGGCCACATGCTTTAAATGGCGGCGAATTTGGTGGCGGCGGCCCGTGTGCGGCTGGGCCAGCACCAGGCTGGCGCGGGTGCTGGGGTGGCGCGGGTCGTAGCTTTCGGGCCAGTCCAGCGTGGCCAGGCAGCGCAGCGTGGTTTGGGCCGATTGGGGTGGGGCATCGGGGGCGCTGTCTTCGGGGCGCAGGGCGTAGTCCACCTCAACCTGCTGCGGCAGCCAGCCGCGCACTAGGGCCAAGTAGGTTTTTTGCACCCGCTGCTCGGCAAAGGCCCGGGCCAGTTGCTGGCAGCTTTCTTTGTTCAGCGCAAACACCAGCAGGCCGCAAGTGCCTTGGTCGAGGCGGTGCACGGGCCACACATGCTGGCCAATCTGGTCGCGCAGGCGCTGCAGGACAAAGCGCTTTTCGTGGCGTGCGATGGCACTGCGGTGTACCAGCCAGCCGGCCGGTTTATAGACGGCAACCAAGTCGGCATCGTGGTAGAGGATGGTCAGCGGCGTGGAGAAGTCCACGCCGGACGATGCAGCGGGCGCAGCGGCAGTGTCCATAAGGTCATTCGGGCTAAAGTCCGGCAGTGTAGTCGGGCGGACAAAATCCAGCACAATGCCCGGTTGCCCCTGTTGTGGGTTATTTATTGGCAAGGGGTTGGTGACGAGATGGTGCGCGGAGTTCTCGCTTCAGTGGTTGGTTCTTTTTTATTCGGGGGGATGTACTACTTTGCACCTTTCCTCGCGCCGCTGGCTGGCGAGCAAATCTTCGGCTGGCGCATGGTTGCCACCCTGCCTTTCACCACTTTGCTGCTTATCTATAGCGGCCAATCGCGCCAGGTGCTGGCCATCGTGCGCCGGGTGCAGCGGTATTGGCGGCTGGGGGCTTTGCTGCTGCTCAGTGCCGCTTTGTTTGGCGTGCAGCTGTGGCTGTTTTTATGGGCCCCGCTCAATGGCTTGGCCCTGCCCACTTCCCTGGGGTATTTTTTGCTGCCGCTGGTGATGGTGCTGGCCGGGCGGCTGGTGTTTAACGAGCGCTTAAGCCGCCTGCAGCAAGTGGCAACCGCGCTGGCCACCGCTGGGGTGGCCTGGGAGCTGTTGCGCGGCGCGGGCCTGGATTGGCCGACGTGGCTGGTGGCCATTGGTTACACCGCTTACTTTGTGCTGCGCCGTTTGATGCGCACAGATTCTTTGGCCGGGCATTGGCTGGATGTGCTGATTTTGCTGCCCGTGTGCCTGTGGTTTGTGGTGGTCACGCCGGTGGAGCCCGTCAATGCCTTGAGCGGCTGGCTGGCGGTGGTGCAAACGCCCAAACTGCATATTTTTATTCCCTTGCTGGGCGTGGTCAGTGGCATAGCGCTGGCGCTGTACATGACCGCGCACCGGCTGCTACCGCTGGGGCTGTTTGGCCTATTGTCGTATGTCGAGCCGATTTTGCTGTTGCTGGCGGCCATGCTCTTGGGCGAGCGTATCCAGCCAGGGCAGGAAGTAATGTATTTCTTGATAGCTGCTGCCGTTGTTGTTATGGCATTTGAGGGTTTAATGCAGCTGCGAAATAAGCCAGGAGCGAGCTAGCCGCTTCATTTTTTTCAACACACAAAGGAAATCACCGTGGAAAACACACAAGCAAATCCCATCCGCATTGGTGTGGTGGGCTATGGCAACTTAGGGCGCGGGGTCGAAGCCGCCGTGGCGCTGAACCCCGATCTGCAGATCACCGGCATTTACACCCGCCGCGATCCCGCCAAGTTAAAGCCGGCCAATGCGCAAACTCCGGTGTACCGTTTGGACGATTTGGATGCCCACCATGGCCAGGTCGATGTGTTGATTTTGTGTGGCGGCTCCAAAGACGATCTGCCCGTGCAAACCCCGGCGCTGGCGGCCAAGTTCAATGTGATTGACAGTTTTGATACCCACGCCCGCATTCCTGAGCACTTTGCGGCCGTGGATGCTGCGGCGCAGGGCGGTAAAACCACGGCGTTGATTTCCGCCGGTTGGGACCCGGGCATGTTCTCGATCAACCGCATCATGGGCGAGGCCCTGCTGCCGCAAGGGGCCACTTACACCTTTTGGGGCAAGGGCTTGAGCCAGGGCCACTCGGATGCCATTCGCCGCGTGCCGGGGGTGGCCCAAGGGGTGCAGTACACCATCCCGGTGCAGGCGGCGGTGGATGCCGTGCGCAGTGGCAGCTGCCCGCAGCTGTCCACCCGCGAAAAGCACGAGCGCCATTGCTACGTGGTGCTGGCCGAAGGGGCTGAGGCTGAAGTGGTGCGCCACACCATCGTCACCATGCCGCACTATTTTGATGAGTACGACACCACGGTGAACTTCATCAGCGCCGAAGAATTTGCCCGCGAGCACAGCACCATGCCGCACGGTGGTTTTGTGATTCGCAGTGGGCGCACCAGTGCAGGCACCAACCAAGTGGTGGAATACCGCCTGCAGCTCGATAGCAACCCGGAATTTACCGCCAGCGTCTTGGTGGCGTATGCCCGCGCTGTGCACCGCATGGCCCAGATGGGTTTGCATGGGGCCAAAACGGTATTCGATGTGGCACCTGGGTGGATTAGTGCCAAATCCCCAGCGCAATTGCGCCAAGAAGCCCTGTAAATTTCCCGCCATAATCCCCAGCGCCTGCTTTGTTCTGAAGCAGGCGCTATTTTTTTTAAAGCACAAAGGCAGCAAAGCATGATGTGGTGGATCTTGGCAGTGGTGGTGGTAATTGCACTTCCTTTGGTGCTGTGGTACCGCGCTGACGCTGCCGACCGTGCGCTCAAGCTGGCCCGCGAGCGGGAGCTGGCCTTAAAGCAAGAGCAAAACCAAAAGCTCAAAGAAATCGTCTTTCGCAAACACGGCGAAGCGGGTGTGAGCAACACCTCATACGGCGACATCATGTGCGCTGATGGCGTGTACTTGCCGCGTTTGTGGGAGTCGGGCTTTGCCACGTCCATGGATGGCCGCTGGCTGCGCATTTCCGGCTATGGCCAGGCCAGCCCGTATTTGGTGGATCGAAAAAAGCGCTGCACTTGGACGCTCAGCGCCGAAGAGGCCAGCGCCCTGGAGGAAATTCACTGGCGCTTGCCCCGCTGGAGTGGTGAAACGGTGTCTGTCGGTGCCATGCACAACGAGGCCCAAGCCCCCATGACGGAGGGGCAATTTGCCGCCTGGCTGGCCTCGAATGTGGCCAACAGTGCCATGCCCATGGTGGCCCTGCGTGATTTGTGGGTGCCGTGGGATGCCATGCCCGCGCAAAAAGAAGAAGTTCCGCCGGATATCCCCCTGCCGCCCAGTGGTGGGCGGCTGGTGGGGGTGCAGCGCTATTGGCCCGAGTCTTTGCGCACGGAGCGCCAGCCGCTGGAGTTGTTCACCAAGCCCCAGTGGCAGCTGCTGCTTGATGGCCAGCCCCAGCCGTGGGTGGTGGCCACCGACCTGCCCTTTAGCTGGCGCGAGGACGGCAACGCCCTGGCCATGTACGCGTATTCCGTCGCGCAAGGCAACCGCCAGCAGCGCGTGGCGCTGGCGGTGTGGGAGTCGGAGCGCGGCTGGCAAAAATGGGCCGAGCAGCAACCCCCCGACCGCAAACCCTGGGAACTGTCGCCCGCCCCGGAAGAGCCGGGGCAGCCAGCGTTTCGCTGGATGAAAGACCGCTTGTTGCAGCGGGTGCGCATCGACATTCCGGTGCTGCAACGCTTTCGCCATGGCTCGCACATTGAATACCACACCGATGAGGTGCTGGTGCCGGCCGGCCACCAAGAGGATGGGCGGTTGGAGCTGCGCCCCGCCCCCATCACCAGTTTGCTGTGGGAGCGGCAACTGCAGCACCCCGATCGGTGGCTGGCCCGCAGCGAGCCGGTGGCCGGCAAGTCACTGTCCTGGACGCTGGAGCTGCCCGCCAGCGCCACCTCGGGCGAGCGGGCCGCCTACCGGTTGCGCTGGGGGGAAGTGGTCATTCCGGGGCTGTGGGAGCTGGAGCACGTCATCGTGCAGCGCACCTGGGCGGTGCTGCTGCGCTGCCTGCAAAACGATGGCCAGGACGGCAAAGAGGGGGAGGCCCAAGTCTGTATTTGGGATGGCAAGGAACTGCTGCCCCTGGATTTGCCCTGGCCTGTGGCCCGCATCACCCCCACCCCCAGTGCGCGCGCGCCCAAATCGCTGCGGGTGCGTGTGTTGGCCATGGTTGGGGTGGTGAAGGAGAGCGATGCCGATTTGCGCAAGCCCACTTGGCGCTGGTACCAAGAGCCCTTTACCTGGGAGCGGTTGGAAAAAACCGAATACACCCCGCTGTACGAGGTGCGCGACATCGTGCCGGACAACCAAGGCGTGTGGCGCCTGCTGCCCAGTTGGCGCACGATTGCGACCACCCAGCACCCGTGCGCCGACGGGGATTATTTTTGGGCCGGCGATGTCAAAGATGAGCTGTGGTGGTTTGGCGGCATGCGCCAATACACCCCTGAGCAGCCGCAAGACGATGCCTTGGTGCCGCGCTGCCATGGCATCAGCGTCACGCGCAGTGGTGCCGTGCTGTGTGGCACCGGGCCAGCGGCCTACCCCAATCCGAACGGCGACGGATGGCTGCTGCTGGAGCCGCCTGAGCGCCCCGCCTACGGCGGCGTGACCACCTGGACCTTGTACTGGCTGCAGCCCCAGCGGCGTTTGGTGCGCAATTTGATCATTCAGGCGGCCATGCCACTGATTGAAGGCTGGGACAACCAAGGCATTTACTGGCGCGAAGATGTTCCCCACGCAGCCTCTGCCGAGGAAGGGCAGCCCGAAGCCCCGGCCCAGCGCCCGCTGACGCAAACCATTGATCCGACCCTGTGGCAACGTGCCGAAGCACAAGACTTGAAGCAAGGGCCTTACGGCCTGTGGCTGCGCAAGGAAGACATGCTGTTTGCCGAAGCCATCCGCAAACACCGCGATTGGCCTTGGGAGGCCCTGATCAAATAAGCCAGAGACTGGAAAAAGTAAGCCCCATAAAAAAACCTCCTTCAACCCGTGTTGAGGAGGTTTTTTTATGCCGTGTGCGCAGCGCTGGGTGCGGACTCAATGGCGCGTCATGTTTTGCTGAATGCGTTGTTCCAGCAGGGCTTGCACGGCTTGAAATTCTTCCAAATCTGGAAAAGGCCGCAACTGGCACAAACGTCCGGTGGCTGTGCGGTCAATGCTATGAAAAATGGGCATGGCAAAACCTTGGCCGTGCAAAAGCACCATCAGCACGGGCTGCAGCGAGCCATTGGCTTGGGGCAGCATCGCCTCTTGGCAGCTCAGGGTAAATTGGGCATCAAAGCCGTGTTCTTGGGCAATGCGCTGGTGGACTTCGCTGCCCGGTTGCACCGCATCGGCAAGGTACTTCGCCAGCAGGTGCTCGCCATCGGCCTGCTGCAGCAAGTGGGCGATAAAGTCCTGCGCCACTTCGGCCAATTGGGCGGGTGCCTGGGGCGCTGCGGGCGGGCTGATGAGGTAGGCATTGGGAGTGACTTTTTTCCCTTGCTCGATGCCTTGCGCCTGGCGATCGGCGATTTGCTGGTGCAGGTGTTTGAGCAATTTCCAGTCGTTATTTTCTAGGAGTGGCATACGTCAATCGCTGGATAGAAAAAAAGGAATGGGGCATTCTAGCCTTGCTAAAACCTTAAAAATAAAAGCAAATTTTGTCAAAAACCAGCTTGAATTGGGGTATATGAAACCGTGCGCTGCAGCCGGTAAAAAAATAAAAAATAGCTTCTAACGCTTGTCAATAAAGCGTTAGAAGCAGTTTTTTAATTGAAATGCTTGTTTATAAAGCGAGTGCAGCTATCCCTGCCTTGGCCACCTGGGCATCTTCCGGGGCCTTGACGCCAGAAACGCCAACCGCGCCCAGGCATTGCCCGTTGTGCATGATGGCCACCCCGCCTTCGAGCAAACCGCCCGGTGCAATGGCGGTGACGCTCAGGAACGCACTGCGCCCCGTGTTGATCATGTCTTCATAGCCTTTGGTGTCGCGCCGGCCCAGCGCTGCGGCATGGGCCTTGGCCGGGGCAATGTGGGCCGAAATGGCCGCGGCCCCATCCAAGCGCTGCAGCCACAGCAGGTGGCCGCCATCGTCCACGATGGCAATGCTCACGGGCCACTGGTGCTTGAGCGCTTCGGCTTCGGCCGCAGCGGCAATTTTTTTGACATCTGCCAGTTCAAGTTGGGGTTTGTTTTTCATAAGGTGCAATCCTGTGGAGTTTTGTGCCAAGGCTTGACTGTAGTGCAAGCGCTGGTAGCCGGACAGGGTGTTTTTTGTAAACCATTTGTGCGCAAAACAGGCGCAAACGCCACCATTTTCTGCTGGCTTGCGGGCCGTTTTTTCAGGTTTTTTAGGAACTTGTTGCCAGTGCATTTGCTCCTAGAATGCACCTTCGGTGCTGCCGACACGTTCTTAGGGGCAGCAAATTTTTATTTATGGAGCTTTCGTTCAATGCAACATTCATTTCCGACGCTGGACCACGCAGGTCTTGATTTGGTCGCCCAGCAACGCCAAAAGGTGCTGCGCAATACCTATTGGCTCTTGGCCCTGAGCTTGTTGCCCACCGTTTTGGGGGCTTGGATTGGTGTGAGCACGGGCATCACGGCCGGGCTGAACGGTGGCGTGGGTTTTATTGTGTTTATGGCGGGGGCCTTTGGCTTTATGTTCGCCATTGAAAAGACCAAGCACTCTGCCATGGGGGTGGTGGTGCTGCTGGCATTCACCTTCTTTATGGGGCTGATGCTCTCGCGCTTGATTGGGATGGTGCTGGGCTTTAAAAATGGCTCGGAGCTGATCATGACGGCCTTTGCCGGTACAGCCGGTGTGTTTGTCGTGATGGCCAGCCTGGCGACGGTGATCAAACGCGATTTGTCGGGCATGGGTAAATGGCTGTTCATGGGCGTGCTGGTGCTGCTCTTGGGCTCGGTGATCAATATTTTTGTGGGTTCGACCGCCGGCATGCTGGCGATCTCGACCGCCGCCATTGGCATCTTCAGCGCCTACATGCTCTACGACATCAAGCAAATCATTGATGGCGGCGAGACCAACTACATCAGCGCGACGTTGGCACTGTACTTGGACGTGTACAACGTGTTCCAAAGTCTGCTGGCCCTGCTGGGCATCTTCGGCGGCGAGCGCGACTAAGGCTTCATCCGCGCAGGGCAAGCGGGGGCGGGCAGCACGGTTTCAGTGCTGCAGCTTGCCCAGCTGGTGCGCCAGCTCAATCGCGGATTCCACCCCCATTTTTTCAAAAATATTGGCCCGGTGAAATTCCACGGTGCGCTGGGTGATGCCCAGGTGCTCGGCAATATTTTTGTTGTAGTGACCGCGCAGCAGCTCATCGAGCACTTCCCGCTCGCGGGGGCTGAGGCTGGCCAGCGCCTGGCGCAGGCGCTGGCTGTGGCGCTGGTTTTGGCGCTGCGCAGCGGCAGCATGCAAGGCTTGGGCGACGCGGTCCACCAGCTGGTTGTCCTGAAACGGCTTTTCTAAAAAATCCCAAGCGCCGTTTTTTACGGCTTGCACGGCGGTGCTGACATCGCCGTGGCCAGTTAAAAACAATACGGGCCAAGGGCAGTCCAGGCGCTGGAAATGCTCAAAAGTGACCAGGCCAGACCACGGCTGCATGCGCACATCGAGCAGCACCACGGCTTCGCCCCAGTCTGGGGCCTGCCCGGCAATGCCAGTGATAAAAGCCGGGCCACTGTCCCAGGCGCAGCTGCGCCAGCCGCGCGAGTCAAACAGCCAGGCCAGGCCGTCGCGAATGTCTGGGTCATCGTCCACGATGTGAATGTGCGGGGAAGGGGTCATGGTGATAGTGGCGGGGTGGGGCTGGCCGGAAGGGTGACGGTAAACAAAGCGCCGCCCAAAATAGCATCGTGCCCGACGGTGATGCTGCCATGGTGGGCCTCGACGATGGAGCGGCAGATGGCCAGCCCCATGCCCATGCCGTTGGTTTGGGTGCTGAAAAAAGCATCAAAAATACGCCCGCGTGCTTCCGGGGGCACGCCGGGGCCGGTGTCGGCCACTTCCAGAATTAAGTTGGCGCTGTGCAGGGACAGGCGCACGTGCACGGCCGGTTGGCGGGCGCTGCCTTGGGCGGCCCAGGCCAGGGCGTTGCTGCACAAATTGGCCAGCAGGTGCTCGGCGAGCAAGGCATCGCCCTGCAGCCACAAGGCGGTGGCGGGCAGTATGGTTTGGATTTTCAGGGGCTGGCCTTCTTGGGCGCTGGCGCAGGTGCGCTGCACCAAGGTGGTGAAGTCCACACGCTCCACCTTGAGTTCGCGGCGGCGGGCAAAGGCATTGACGCGCTGCAGCACGCTGCCGGCGCGTTCGGCCAGTTGGGCCATGCGTTGCACCACGGGCTGCATTTCGGCCAGGTTGATGCTGGCGCTGTTCAAGCGGTTGACCAGGCCGTTGGCAAAGCTGGACAGTGCCCCCAGGGGCTGGTTGAGCTCGTGCGCCAGGGTGGAGGCAACTTCGCCCACGGCGACCAGGCGCTCAGAGGCTTCGAGTTTTTCCTGCTGCACTTGGGCCAGGTGCTGGGCGCGTTTGCGTTCGCTGATGTCGATGATCGAGCTCATCCAGCCCAGGTGCGTGCCGTCGCTGTTGCGCAGGGGCGCTTCGTGGATCAGCACGTCCACGCGTTGGCCGTTGCGGTGCTGGAACTGCACTTCGATGCCTTGCGGCTGGGTGCCTTCGCGCATGATGCGTTGGTGCTCGGCAAAGATATGAGTAGCATGTTCCGCTGGCCAGTATGGAAATGGGGCTTTTTGTCCTATCAAATCCTTTGCTGTATAGCCGACCATGCTACAAAAAGCGGGGTTTACATACAGCACCCGCCCCTGCAAATCCCACGCCCGCATGCCCACGCTGGCCGATTGCTCCATGGCGGTGCGCAAAGATACTTCGGCCTGCAAACGCAACTGCACCTGGCGGCGTTTGCGCAAGTCTTGGCGCAGCGCCAGCAAGCTGGCCAGCATGCCCAGTAAAAACAGCAACGCCACCATAAAAAACACCCGGGGTACGGTGGAGCTGCGCGGCCCCAGGGGGCTGACTTCCAGCAGCATGTCGGCACCCGGCAGGCTGATGGCGGTGTTGTAGCTATCGGGCACCTGGGCAGGCGCAGGCTGGGGGGTATCGGGCAGGCCATCGACCACCAAGCGCACGCTTTGCTGGGCACTGAACCATGGTGGCAGCAAGGTGTTCAGGGTTTGTTGGATCGAAATCGCCACCAGGTAGTTGCCCAGCAGGCGGCTACCGTCAAAGTAGGGCACGGCCAGCCACAGGGTGTCGCCCGGGATGCCGCTGGAATCGCGCATCGGCCCGGCGTAGCTGGAGCGGCGCAGGCCGGTGGTGATGTCCAGCAAGGTATCCAAGGCCTGGCGGTTGCTGGGGTGGGCCTGCAGGTGTTCGCGCCACAACGGCAGATCGGCGTTGTGGCCCGCATGCGCGCTCAGCCAAGTGTGCGTCAGGATGGTGCCGGGGGTGCGCCACAGCAGGCCATTGGGCTGGGGGTCGTGCAGGCCCTTGCCGGGTTGGGCGAGGGTGGGGGCGTGGCCCAATGCAGCTTGTTGGCTCAGGCGGGCCACGTCGTCTTCCAAGCGGCGAAAGTGAAACAGCACGCTTTGCTCCAGCCACTGGGCATCGGCACCCCGGCGGCGCAGTTCTTCTTCTTGCTCGAAATGGTCCAGGTACCAGGCCAGTGCCACCACGGTGGCAATGACCAGCATGGCAAAACCGACCATCCAGACCATGGCCCAGCGGCTGCGTTCGTTCAGGCGCTGCGTGGCGTGCAGGAAGTACTCGGGGGCGCTGCAGCGGTTTGCCCAGGAATTGGCCGCCATCAGCGCTGGGCAGATGCAGGTGCAGATTTACGCCAATTCGCAGCTATTGAGCGATGACGATGAGATGCAGGCCCTGCAATTGGGGGCCGTCGATATGCTGGCCCCGTCGCTGTCGAAGTTTGGCCGTTTGGGTTTTCCGGAGTTTGAACTGTTTGACCTGCCGTTTTTGTTCCAGGATGCGGCCCAGGTGCACCGCGTGATGCAAGGCCGGGTGGGGCAGGCGTTGCTGGCCGGGTTGCAGCGTCAGCGGTTGGTGGGGTTGGGGTATTTGGACAACGGCTTTAAGCATATGAGTGCCAACCGCCCTTTGCTGGAGCCACAGGACTTTGTGGGCCAGCGGCTGCGGGTACAAAGCTCGCGGGTGATTGCCCATCAAATGCGGGCGCTGGGGGCGCAGCCGGTGGTGCTCGATTTTGGACAAACGCGGCGTGCCTTGGCCATGGGGGTGGTGGATGGCACGGAAAACCCGATCTCTAATTTCTGGACGCAGCGCATGCACGAAGCGCAAACCGATGTCAGCCTGACCAGCCATGGTTACCTGGGTTATTGCATCGTCGTACACCAGCGTTTTTGGCAGTATCTATCGCCCCTGCAGCGCGCGTGGGTGGAGCAAGCGTTGCAGGGAGCGCTGGCCTGGGGCAACGTCCAGGCGCAGCAGCGCAATACCGAGGATTTGCAGGCCCTGCGTGCCAGTGGCCATTGCCGCCTGCATACCATTCATGCCGCCCAACGCCAGCGGCTGCGCCAGGCCCTGGAGCCGGTGTACCAGGGATTGGCGCAGCGCATTGGCCCCCAGTGGCTGGTGCAGTTGGAAAAAGAGCGCGCCGCCGCCTAGGCCAACACGTCGGCGTAGCCACGGCGGTCAATAAAGACGGGAATGCCTTCGCTGTTGATTTCAAAACGCCCGTTGGCAAAGTCTTGGTGCAAGGACAGACGTCGGCGGCACAGCCATAAATCGACCGCACCGTGTACCCCCACGCCGACTTGGACGTAGGCCTGGCGCGCCAGGGCGCGTTGTGCTTGCAGGGCTTCGCGCTGCGCCACCAAGCTGGCGTGCGCCTCCTGGGCCTGGGCCAAGGAGGTCTGTACCTTGGGCAGCAGGCCTTTGGGGTCACCTTCTTCGGTCAGGTTGGCCAAAATTTTGCGCAGGCTGCTCAAGGTGGTCTCATGCTTTTGCAGCGTTTGCTGCAAGGCGCTGCAGCGCTCTTCAAACTCAGGGTGTGTGCCAACGCACAGGTGGGTCAAGCTGGCGGCATCGGAACCCAAAATGGGGGTGGTGAGCATCAGCAGGGCGGTGGCGCTGCCACCGATCAGCCGACCATTGCGCGGTGCCGCCTGGCCAATGGTGATGGTCTGCAGCGCTTGCAGGGTGCAGTCCATGGCATAGGTGCGGATGTCCAGGGCCGCACCAGACTTCAACACCGAGGCTTCGGCAAATTTGGCCTGGATATCGCCCTGGGCCTGGACTTGGGCGTGGCCAATCACCCCACCGGTGACTTGAATCTGGCCGCCAGCTTGCACCAGCCCCCCATCAATCGTGCCGCGCACGATGATGTCGCCATCGGCTTGCACCGTCATTTGCTGGCCGATATCGCCGTCGATCCGGACGGAGCCGGTAAAGCGGATGTTGCCTGTGCTGATATCCACACCGGGCAGCACCAGCACGGGATCGACCTGCATGCCATAGGGAATGGCCACCGGCTGACCGGCAATGGCCGATTCCAGGAAGTTGGGGTCGGCCGCGCTGATCTGGACGCCTTCGCATTCGCTGGCAAAGGGAATGTCGGAGCCCGGTTGTGCGGGCACCTGGTCACCACGAACGGTGTAGCCAGGAATGCCCGGCGTCGGTGGGATGCGCCGCAGCAGCGGGGCACCGGCGGACACCATGGTGATGTTGTCCACTTCGCGGTAATCAATGCGCCCTTCCTCATTGACCTGGGGGGTGCGCTGGGCGGTCAGAGTCACCAGCGCTTCAAATTGGGCATCTTGCCCATGTTCTGGTGGCTGGCCCCGGGCAATGACCACCGTGTGGGGCTGTGCCAAGGCCAAGGCGATGGCCGACAGATCAATCCCTTTGCGTACACGTGCCTGCGCCAGGGCCTGCAGCACCTGCTCGGGGCGGGCAGCCGTGCCGCCTTGCGCGGGGGTGATGTGCAGGGTGGCGCTCATGGCATCGCTGGCCACCTCGACGCTGATCAGCGCATCCAGGCGCTGCCCGATTTCAAACACCATCTGGGCATCGGCCGTGCGGTGGCTTTGCACAGCCTGTGCGATGGCGTCCTGGTCGAGCTGGCAGGTGCCATACCCCTGTGCTTGCAGCCATTGGATGACGCTGGCTTCGTCGGTCGGGCTGGGCGCTGCCGTGGGGGCAATGGTCAAGAAAATGTGGCCATCGGTTTCGCTTAGTTCCATTCCTGGAATGGTCATGGTTGTCCTCCTGTGGGCAAACTTATAACCGCCACTGTTGCAAAAAGCTACAAGTCCGAATAAGGGGTTTCGCGTAGTTTGGAAAGAATGCAAAACATCAGGGGTAAACCCTAGCTGTGGAACGCCACAGTTACCAAGGCAGGACAGCTTTTCTACATTTCGGGGCGTGTGACAACCTTCAGATTCGCCAAGGAGACCCCGAATATGCAATTTCCTGTGAAACACGTTCTGGCTTGCGCTTTGCTGGCCGTTGGTGCCACGGTGGCCCATGCGCAAACCGTGATCAAGTTCAGCCACGTGGTGGCGCAAGACACCCCCAAAGGCAAGGCCGCAGAATTTTTCGCCAAAAAGGCCGAAGAGCTGACCGGCGGCAAGGTCAAGGTGGAGGTGTACGCCAACAGCGCCTTGTACAAAGACAAGGAAGAGATGGAGGCGCTGCAGCTCGGTTCGGTGCAGATGCTGGCCCCTTCGCTGGCCAAGTTTGGCCCCCTGGGCGTGAAAGAGTTTGAGGTGTTTGACCTGCCTTTCATCTTTGACAACCGCGATGACCTGCACAAAGTGACCACCGGCCCTGTGGGGCAAAAGCTGCTGGACAAGCTGCAAAAACGCGGCATTACCGGCCTGGCGTATTGGGACAACGGTTTCAAAATTTTCTCGTCGAACAAGCCGATCCACCAAGTGGCTGACTACAAGGGGCAAAAATACCGCATCCAATCTTCCAAAGTGCTGGAAGCGGAAATCCGCGCTCTGGGCGGCATTCCGCAGGTGATTGCTTTTGGTGAAACCTACCAGGCGCTGCAAACCGGTGTGGTCGATGCCACCGAGAACCCGCCCTCCAACTTCTACACCCAGAAGATGCACGAGGTGCAAAAGTACGCCTCCATGACCAACCACGGTTACCTGGGCTATGCCGTCATCGTGAACAAGAAATTCTGGGATGGCCTGGATGCCACCGTGCGCGGCCAGTTGGAAGATGCCATGAAGCAGGCCACCGCCTACGCCAACCAAATCGCCCAGGACGAAAACGACCAGGCCCTGGAAGCGGTGAAGAAAAGTGGCAAAACCACCATTTACACCCCCACGGCCGAGGAGCGCGCCGCCCTGAAAAAAGCCCTGGTGCCCGTGCACAAACAGATGGAAAGCCGCATTGGCAAGGAAACCATTCAGGACGTGTACCAAGCCACTGGCTTTGACCCCAGCAAGCTGTAATTCTTGGCGCTGCTGCGCTTTGTGCATACGGGCACCCGGCCAGGCTGTGGTGCCCGTTGCCTTGGGCGGGCAGGTTCAGCGGGAGAGAGAACCCCATGATGAAAATTTTGGACCGACTGGAAGAGTGGATCATCGCCTTGCTGATGGGCGCTGCCACGCTCATTGTTTTTATAGCAGTGTTGCACCGTTACATGGCGGGCTACGCCATTCCGGGCCTGCAAGATTGGCTGCTTTCCATCAACATGACCTGGGCGCAAGAGCTGACCATTATCATGTTTGTGTGGATGGCCAAGTTTGGTGCGGCCTACGGGGTGCGCACGGGCATCCACGTGGGCGTGGATGTGCTGATCAACCGCATGGGCGGTGCCACGCGGCGCAAATTCATTATTTTTGGCCTGGCGGCCGGTGCCTTGTTTACCGGCATCATCGGCATCATGGGTGCCACCTTTGTCTGGGACAACGGGGCGCACTATGGCATTTTTGAGTTGCTGGGCCGGAATGTGGATGAGCTGATTGAAGGCCCCACCACCCCCGACCTGGAGTGGCCCACCTGGATGGTGTATAGCGCCATTCCCCTGGGCAGTGGCTTGATGTGTTTTCGCTTTTTGCAGGTGCTGGTGGCCTTTATCCGCACCGGCGAGCTGCCCCACCACGACCATGGCCACGTCGATGGTCTGGAGGAAGACGAAGCGGAGAACGCCGCATAAAACATCAATCCCTTGAACATGCATGACAACCTGCACCCCAATGCGCAGGCCGATCAGCAGACCAACAAGAAGGCGGGCCAGTAAATGAACGCAGCCATTATTTTTCTGATCCTCACGGCCCTGATGGTCACCGGCATGCCGGTGTCGATTGCCCTGGGCCTGACGGTGTTGTCGTTTTTGTTCGGCTTTACCGATGTGCCGCTGGAGTCGGTGGCGCTGAAATTGTTCACCGGCATCGAGAAGTTCGAGATCATGGCCATCCCGTTCTTCATTTTGGCGGGCAACTTTCTGACCCACGGCGGGGTGGCGCGGCGCATGATCAACTTTGCCACCGCCATGGTCGGCCACTGGCATGGTGGCCTGGGCCTGGGCGGGGTGGTGGCGTGCGCCCTGTTTGCGGCGGTCTCGGGCTCCAGCCCGGCCACGGTGGTGGCCATTGGCTCGATCTTGCTGCCGGCCATGGCCAAAGCCGGGTTTCCCAAGCGCTTTGGTGCTGGGGTGATTGCCACTTCGGGGGCGCTGGGGATTTTGATCCCCCCGTCCATCGTGATGGTGATGTACGCCGTGGCGACCAATACCTCGGTGGGCGCTTTGTTCATGGCCGGGGTGGTGCCGGGCCTGCTGCTGGCCATGGTGCTGGGCGGTGTGACCTGGTGGCGCGCCCGCAAGAACAATTACCCGCGCCTGCCCAAGGCCACCTGGGGTGAGCGCTGGGTGGCGTTTCGTAAATCCTTTTGGGGGCTGTTCCTGATCGTGGTGGTGATGGGCGGGATTTACTCCGGTATCTTCACCCCGACCGAGGCGGCGGCCATGAGCGCGGTGTACGCCTTCATCGTGGCGGTGTTCGTCTATAAGGACATGGGCCTGAAAGATGTCTCCAGGGTGCTGCTCAGCTCAGCCAACATGAGCGCCATGCTGCTGTACATCATTACCAACGCGGCATTGTTCAGCTTCATCATGACCAACGAGAACATCCCCCAGGCCATGGCCGACTGGATGCTGGGCAACGGCCTGGGCGTGATCAGCTTCTTGCTGGCGGTAAACGTCATCTTGCTGCTGGCGGGCAACTTTATGGAGCCCTCGTCGATCATGCTGATCTTTGCGCCCATTCTGTTTCCGATTGCCATGCAGCTGGGCATTGACCCGATTCACCTGGGCATTTTGATGGTGGTGAATATGGAAGTGGGCATGTGCCACCCGCCGGTGGGTCTGAACCTGTACGTGGCCTCGGGCATTACCAAAATGGGTATTACCGAGCTGACGGTGGCCGTCTGGCCGTGGCTGCTGTCGATGCTGGGCTTTTTGGTGCTGGTGACCTACTGGCCCAACCTGTCGCTGTGGCTGCCGCGTACGCTGGGCATGCTTTAAATAGCATAGCTGTTTGCGCTTCAATTTAAAGGACTTCATGGCTAAAACAGCATGAAGTCCTTTTTTATTCAGCGCTACCAGCTCATCTTATTGCTATAGCGGGCCTGGGCCAGGGGCCGTCGTCATGCAGCGGCGGCGGCAGTGGGTGTGCTCAATGGCAGCTGCAATTGCAGCTGCAAGCCGCCCAGCGCCGAGGGCTCGGCCCGCACATCGCCGCCATAGGTCTGGGCCAGCACTTGCACAATGTTCAGACCCAGGCCAGCGCCGGGGCGGTTTTCATCCAGGCGCTCACCGCGCTGAAAAATCTGCTGGCGCTGCGCTGCATCGGCAATGCCGGGGCCGTCGTCATCCACGGTAATCAGCAGCATGCCCGGCGCGGTGGCTGGGGCCAGGGTAACGCTGACCTGCCGGTGCGCCCATTTGCCCGCGTTGTCCAGCAGGTTGCCCAGCATTTCAAACAGGTCTTGCGCTTCGCCCTTGAAGTGCAGCGGCGCGGCCGGGGCGTTCAGGCCAAAGTCCACCGCCGGATACAAGCGGGCCATGGTGCGCAGCAGCGCCTGAGTGGTGGGCTGCACCGGGCAGGCCAGGCCGGTGGCCCGCACAGCTGCGCCAGCGCGGGCGCGGGCCAGGTGGTAATCGACATGGCGGCGGGCGTGGGCCACTTGCTCTTGCACCAGCTGGCCCAGGGCGCTGGGGTCTTGGGCGGCGGCGTTGGTGAGGATGGACAGCGGGGTATTGAGCGCATGCGCCAGGTTGCCCGCCTGGGTGCGGGCGCGTTGCACCATTTCGGCATTGCTGGCCAGCACATGGTTCAAGGTGGTGACCAGCGGGGTCAGCTCCTGCGGGTAGTCGCCTTGCAATTGCGCCGCATCGCCCGCTTGCACCGCCCCCAGGTGCTGGCGCAATTGCTGCAAAGGGCGCAGCAGCCACTGCATTTGCACGGCAGCGGCCATCAGCAGCCCGGCGGCCAAGGTGCCCAGGGCGATAAGCAGCATGGTGGTAAAGCGCCCCAGGGGCTCGGCCAGCAGGCGCTCATCGGCAGCGACGGTGATGCGCAGGGTGGGGGCACCCTCTTCGGGCAGGTGGATGTGGCGGCTGACGGCCAGCAGGCGTTGCCCCTCTTGGTGCAGCGTCCACACGCTATGGCCCTCGGGGGCGTGCGCATCCCACTCGGCCTGGGATGGCAGGGGCAGCACCTGGTCCCACAGTGAGCGCGAGCGGGCGGCGGCCATGCGGGGCGCTTGGCCTTGGCCTTGGGCTTGGGCTTGGCTGTCGATTTGCCAGTACAGGCCTGACAGGGGCGTGCTCCAGCGCGGGTCGGTGGCCAGCGGCGGCACGTGCAGCTGCCCTTGGGCATCGCTGCGCACCGCACCGCTCAATTGGTTGAGTTGCATGAGCAATTGGTCTTGCAATTGCGCCTGGATATGGCTTTGAAATAAATCACGCAGCCCCCAGCCCGCAGTCAATACCGCCAGCAAGACCCAGCCCAGGGTGCCCAGCAGCAGGCGGCGGCGCAAAGAGTAAGTGGGCTGCGCCTGGGCAGCGGGGCGGGCGGGGGCAGGGATGCTCATAAAGGATCGGCGTGGTGATCAGCCACTTCCACCAGGCGGTAGCCCAGGCCGCGCACGGTTTCGATGCTGCCGGGGGGGAGCTT
Organism: Comamonas denitrificans; assembly: GCF_042654745.1. Classification (NCBI taxonomy): domain Bacteria; kingdom Pseudomonadati; phylum Pseudomonadota; class Betaproteobacteria; order Burkholderiales; family Comamonadaceae; genus Comamonas; species Comamonas denitrificans. The sequence continues at coordinate 172,634 of NZ_JBHSEY010000057.1, read as the reverse complement.
TTTGCGCAGGCGGCCCACAAACACCTCGATGGTGTTGGAGTCGCGCTCGCTGTCCTGGGGGTAGATGTGCTCGGCCAGCTGGGTGCGGGTGAGCACGTGGCCGGGTTGCTGCATGAGCAGCTGCAGCAATTTGAACTCGTGGCTGGTGAGGTTGATGGGCACCTGGTGTACCCAGGCGCTGGCCTGGCGCGTATCCAGGCTGATGGGCCCGCAGTGCCACAGGGCGCTGCTGTGCGGCGAAAGCCGCCGCAGCAAGGCGCGCAGGCGGGCCAGCAGCTCTTCCATGTGAAAGGGTTTGGCCAGGTAATCATCGGCCCCGGCATCCATGCCGGTGACTTTTTCGTGCCAGCTGCTGCGCGCCGTCAAAATCAGCACCGGCATGCTGCGCCCTTGGCGGCGCCAGCCGCGCAATACGCTCAGGCCATCGACGATGGGCAGGCCCAGGTCCAGCACGACCGCATCAAAATCTTCCACCTCGCCCAGGTAAGCCGCTTCTTGACCATCGCGGGCCATTTCCACGGTATGACCAGCAGCGGTAATGGCGGCGACCAGTTGGGCGAGCAAGGTGGGCTCGTCTTCTACGACCAAAATGCGCATGGGGATGCAAGCCTTAGTGTTGATTGCGTTGTTTGACAGAAATGACGGAGCCATCGACGGCGTTCATTTTGATTTTCAGCAGCGTGCCATTGGCCTGCAGCAGGCGGATCTCATAGACAAACTCGCCGTGCTCGGCTTCAAACTCCAGCTCAACCACTTGGCCAGAATACTCTTTTTCCACCTTGTCCAGTACGGTGCGCAGGGGCAGCACCTTGCCTTGCTGCAGAGCCTGGCGGGCCAGCTCATGGTCGCTGCTGTCGGCGTGACCGACGGGCAAGGCACTGGCCCACAGGGCCAAACCCAGGCAGGCGCTGCCCAGGGCTAAAGTCAGGGTGCGGGTATTCATAGCGGTTTCCTTTCTTCAGGTGGCTGCATCCACCAGCAGCCTCCCGGTTGTACGCTGGGGCAGCTGAATACAGCCTGAACAGTGCTTTCAGCAGCGGTTCAGTCGTTTTTTGGCATGCTGGCAGCACCGCCATAGATAAAAGGGTTTACCCTTGATTTGTTGCTGCATGCAAAGGAACACGATCATGCGAATGAAAAAAGTTTTTTGGGCCTTTCTCGCTCTACTCACCCTGGCCTGGGCGCTCACGACCTGGCTGGGCTGGCAGCCCCCCAAGGATGTGCCCGGCACTTGGTGGTGGCAGTTGCGCCACCACGGCTTGTATTTAACCGGGGTGTGGAGCGTGGGCATGATGAGTTTGATCATGCTGCTGGCCCTGCGCCAGCCCTGGCAAGAGCGGCTGGTAGGCGGTCTGGACCAGGTCTATCGCCTGCACAAATGGGCCGGGATTGCCGCCGCCGTCGCCATGGCGCTGCACTACTGGGGCTTCAAGGAATTTTTGGGCGATGGGCTCAAAGCCACCTTTGGCCGTGCAGGCAAGCCGGCCCGCGATGCCGTACTCAGCTTTGCCACCGATTGGCGCGGCCTGGGCAAAGATGTGGGCGAGTGGGCCATGTACGCCCTGCTGGCGCTGATTGTGCTCACCCTCTGGCAAAAACTGCTGCCTTACAAACCGTGGCGCAAACTGCACCGCGTCATGCCCGTGCTCTACCTGGCGGCCGTGTTCCATACGGTGGCGCTGATGCCTTTGAGCCTGTGGGCGGCCCCCATGGGCGTGCTGATGGGGGCGTTGCTGGCCGTCGGCAGTGGCGCGGCCCTGTGGTCGCTGCTGGGCAAAATTGGCCAGGCCCGCCAATACAGCGCACGCATTGACAGTGTGCAGCTGCTGGGCCAACACGCAGGCCAAGACCCGCTGGAGGTGCTGTGCGCCCTGCCGTCCGATTGGCCAGGACACCACGCCGGGCAGTTTGTGTTTGTGCAGTTTGATGGGGCCGAAGGCCACCACCCCTTCACCATCGCCAGCGCTCCTGGGGCCTGTGGCCAGGCGGCCGATGGCGCAGAGCGCTTGCGCCTGGTGATCAAACCCCTGGGCGACTACACCCAGCAGCTGCACCAGCAATTGCAAGTGGGCCACAGCGTGCGCATTGAAGGGCCTTATGGCCGCTTTGACGGCCAGGGCGTGCAAGAGCGCCAACAAGTGTGGATCGCCGGTGGGGTGGGCGTGACCCCGTTCATCGCCTTGCTGGAAGCCCGCCAGCCCGGTGCCCCTGCAGCGCAGGCCGGGGCGGCCCGGCCGTGCTGCATTACTGCACCCGCGCCGCCGCGAAGGATGGTGTGCTGCCACGCATTCAAGCGCTGGCGGCCAGTGCCCAGCCGCCGGTGGAATTGATCGTGCACGACGCTGAAAAAAACCAGTATTTCCGTCCGCAAGATCTGCTGCGCCACGGCAAAGCCCTGGACATTTGGCTGTGCGGCCCCGCCGGGCTGGGCCAGGCCGTGCGCGAACAAGCCCAGCGCGAAGCGGGGTGGCACCTGCACCAAGAGGCATTTCAGTTGCGGTGAGCGGCCTTGCTGCCCACCCGCACCGAGAGGGTACACAGGTGCTTAGTGCAGCGTGCTGGACCCTGGGGCCATGGGCGGCTGGATGCGGAAAAAACCCGTTCCGGCGCTGCCCTGGCCAATTTCTTCTTCGGTCGCTTCGCGAATGGCTTCAATTTTGAGCTCGATGCGCAGCGCAATCCCCGCCAAGGGGTGGTTGCCGTCAAGCACCACATGCTCGGGATAAATCTCGGTAACGGTGTAGAGCAGCTCTGGCGGTGCATCCGGGCAGGCGTTGGCGGGCAGGCCCAGGCCATCAAAAGTCATGCCTTCTTCCAAAGTCTCCGGAAAGGCGCTGCGGGCCGAGAGGAACACCCGCTGCTCGTCATAGTCGCCAAAGGCATCTTCCGGCTCCAGGTGCAGTTGCAGGGTATCGCCCACAGCGTGGCCTTGCAGCGCCTGGTCGATGCGGGTGAGCAAATCATCGCCGCCCACCAAAAATTCCACCGGCGCCTCCAGCACATCCAGCACCTCGCCCAAAGTGTCTTTTAACGTCCAGGTCAGGGCAACAACACATTGTTCGCTGACTTCGGTGGGGTGCGCTGGGTGCATGGTCGGCAGTCTTTCATTCTGGCAAAAGGCTGCGATTGTAGGAGCAGCCCCGATAGCCGGGGCAAGCGCTGGTTTTGTTGTGCTGTCGCAAGCGCTGGCGTGCGCAGGCGTTGCACAATCGCAGCATCTTTCGGGCGAATTTTCTTAAAAATAAGAGCTACTCGCGCTTTTAAATAAACAGTTTTTTATACTTTAATGGCTTAAATCATGGATACACGTACGCCTCTAGCTCTTCTTGGCGGTATCTCCCCCGCCCAATTCATGCGCACCTACTGGCATAAAAAGCCCCTGCTGGTGCGCCAGGCCATCCCCGGTTTCAAGCCGCTGCTCAGCCGCTCCGAGCTGCTGGACTTGGCGGGACAAGACGGTGTCGAATCGCGCCTGGTGCAACAGCAAGGCGGCGGGCAGTGGAGCCTGGCGCACGGCCCGTTTTCGCGCCGGCGCTTGCCCGCGCTGAAACAACCGGGCTGGACGGTGCTGGTGCAAGGCGTGGATTTGCACGTGCAGGCCGCGCACGAGTTGCTGCAGCCGTTTCGCTTTATTCCGGATGCACGGCTTGATGACCTGATGATCAGCTTTGCCACCGACCAAGGCGGCGTTGGCCCACACTTTGACAACTACGATGTGTTCTTGCTGCAAGCCCATGGCAAGCGCCGCTGGCGCATTGGGCGACAAAAAAACCTCAGCCTGCAGCCCGATGTGCCGCTGAAAATCCTCACCCACTTCGAGCCCGAAGAAGAATACGTGCTGGAGCCCGGCGACATGCTCTACCTGCCCCCGATGTGGGCGCACGACGGCATTGCCGAGGGCGAGTGCATGACGTACTCCGTCGGTTTTCGCTCTCCCAAACAAGACGAGCTGGCGCGTGAACTGTTTCTGCGCCTGTCCGATGCGCCCGATGAATGCCCCAAGGATGTGGTGTACAAAGACCCCAAGCAAACGGCGGTGGCCCACCCAGGCGAAATTCCTGCGGCCTTGCTGGACTTTGCCCGCCAGGCGCTGGAAAAAGCCCTGGCCGAGCCCTTGGCGCTGGAACGCGCCCTGGGCGAAACCTTGAGCGACCCCAAACCTGGCGTGTGGTTTGAGCCGGCCGACGACTTTGGTCTGATCGAAAACGTGCGCCTGAACCAGCGCACCCGCATGCTTTACGACGCGCAGCACATCTTCATCAACGGCGAAAGCTACCTGGCCGCAGGCCGCGATGCCGAACTGATGCGCCAGCTGGCCGATACCCGGCAGTTGTCCTCGGCCGAAGTGCAGCAGCTCAGTGACGATGCGCTGCAGCTGCTCTCTTCGTGGGTGGATGCCGGCTGGGCGCACAGCACGGCAGGGTAAGTGCCAAGCCTGCCAGCCTTAACACCTGCTTAGAACAACTCGACATCGTCGTGGGTGATTTGTTCTTGCTTTTTCAGCACCCCTAAGGCTTGCAGTGTTTCGTAGTGGCAGACGCGGTTGCGGCCATTTTCCTTGGCGTAGTACAGCGCCTCGTTGGCCTGGCTGAGCAGCTCGGTGGGCGATGGCGAGCGCATGTGCGCCCCGGAAAAGCCCAGGCTGACGGTGATTTTGCCAATTTGCGGAAATTCATAATCCTGCACGGCTTGGCGAAAATGCTCCAAGGCCTCCGAGACGGCACTCAGGCTCATGGGCTGCAGCAAGATGACAAATTCTTCTCCGCCAAAGCGAAACACCCGGTGCTGCGAGCCAAAGTTAGAGCGCAGCAAATTGGCCACCAAGATCAGCACCTCATCACCAAACAGATGGCCGTAGCGATCATTGACCAGCTTGAAGTGGTCAATATCAATCACCGCCAGCCAGGGCTGGATTTCGGTCATGTTCTCAGCCTTGGTGGTGTTGGAAAAGCGGTGCAGATGCTCGTCAAAAGTTTTGCGGTTGAGCAGCCCGGTCAAAGCATCGCGCTCGCTGTAATCAAGCAGGCTTTGGTAGTTTTGGTACACCTGAAAAATGGCCAGCAAAATATCCAGATCGTGCGTGGAAAACTCAGTCGATTGGGTAATTTCAATGCACACCCGGGCCTGTTCGCGCATCCAGACCGGCAGCCACAGAATGTGCAGCCCATCGGCGGTAGTGATGGCAATGCGCTCTTGCTTGCGCAGCATGCCTGCGTTCAAGGTGGGCAACGTGCTCAAAGGCTTGCGTTGTGGGTCATGCAGAAAATCAATATCGGTATTGACCAGCTGCCCATCTTGCAGCCAAGTACGGGGGCGCACCCAGGGCTGGCCTTCAAAGGGGTGAATTTCCAGGGCCCGTACTTGGGTGACATGGGGCAGTTGTAACAGGGTGGAGAGCACAGAGAATTCCAAACGCAAATGGTCGCGTTGCCCTGTCATGTGAACCAAATTCTGCAGGATATCCATAGCGGCTTTTACTCGCGTTGTCTCGGCGGCTTACCGTTTTAAAAAAATAACATCCCACACCCCATGGCCCAAGCGCAGGCCGCGTTTTTCAAATTTGGTGGTGGGACGGTAGCTGGGGCGCGGCGCAAAGCCGTCGGTGCTGTTGCGCAATTGGGGTTCAGCACTGAGCACTTCAAGCATTTGCTGCGCGTAGGGTTCCCAATCGGTCGCGCAGTGAATATAGCCCCCTGGGGCCAGCCGGCTGACCAGCTTCGCTAAAAACGGCGCTTGAATCAAGCGGCGTTTGTTGTGCTTTTTTTTGTGCCACGGATCAGGAAAGAAAACATGAATGCCCTGCAGGCTGCCTTCGGGCAGCATATGGGCTAGCACTTCGACGGCATCGTGTTGCAGGATGCGGATGTTGTCCAGCTTGTGCTCACCAATGCGCTTGAGCAAAGCGCCCACGCCGGGCTCATGCACCTCGCAGCATAAAAAGTTGTCATCCGGGCGCACTTGGGCAATGTGGGCGGTGGCTTCGCCCATGCCAAAACCAATTTCCAAAATCACCGGGGCACTGCGGCCAAAGGCCGCCACCATGTCCAAGGGCGCGGTTTGGAAGGGCAGAACAAAGGTGCTGCCCAATTCAGCAAAAGCTTTGGCCTGGCCGGTGGTGACGCGGCCTGTGCGGCGCACAAAGCTGCGCACGGTCTGGGGGTGTGCCACATGGGCCGGAGCACTGCCTGGGGTGGCAGGGGTGGTTGTGGGCAAGGGGGGGGCAGAGGGGGGGAGGGTATTGTTTTCAGTCACTTATTGATTGTAAAGAGAACGCCAAGCTTGTACCCAATGATGGAGGGCATCGCTCAAGCATATTTGTGAAAAATGGTTGGCGGGAGCTGGCAGTCCTAAAAAACGGGCGGCCGCCAGCAAGGTGGCCAGTGGCTGCTGCGTATCGACCGCAGGCGCGCCGTGTTGTTTGGAGAGTTTTTCGCCGTTGGGCAAGGTGACCAAGGGGGTGTGCAAATACTGGGGGTGTGGCAGCCCCAAGGCGGCTTGCAGCAGCAGCTGGCGTGGGGTGTTGTCGCTTAAATCAGCGCCACGCACGACGTGGGTGATGCCTTGGTCAGCATCATCGACCACGACGGCCAATTGGTAAGCCCACAGTCCATCGGCCCGGCGCAGGACAAAATCACCGCAAACCTGGGCCGGATGCTGGCTTTGCGGGCCTTGGCGGCGATCCTGCCAGTGCACGCCATGGGTTGAATCTATGAAGAAAGGAGCTTGTTGCGCTTGATTTGAATGGATTTTTTTATAGTTTTCTATAAATTTCTCAAGATGAAAGCGCGTGCTGCGCTCTAATTTTTGATGCAGTCCAGTGCGGCAGAGGCCGGGATAGGGCCGCTCTTGGTGGCGGGTGTGTGCCAGCCCTTGGGCCTGCCACGCCTGTTCTAACTCTTTGCGCGTGCAGCTGCAGGGGTAGGTCCAGCCATCGCGTTTGAGTTGTGCCAGCGCGTTTTCATAGCCAGTTTGGCGTTGGGATTGCCAGACGGGCGGGGCATCAGGCTGCAGCCCCAGGGCCGACAGTTGCTGCAAGATGATTTGGTCTGTGCCTGCAGGGCAGCGTGGGGGGTCAATGTCTTCAATGCGCACCAGCCAGCGCCCTTGGTGGGCGCGGGCATCGAGCCAACTGGCCAAGGCCGCCGCTACCGAGCCTGCGTGCAGTGGGCCCGTTGGCGAGGGAGCAAACCGGCCGCAATAAGGCGCAGGCATGGCACAGCTCAGGCTTACACCGCTTCACGCTTGGGCAAGGTGGACTTGACCCGGGTGGCCAACTGGGCAATTGCCAGGGCTGCCGGGCAATTGGGGTTGGACTGTAGTAGCAATTGGCGGCGCATGACAGCCTCACGCACTGCGGTGTCGGAGGGGATGTCGCCCATGTGAATCAAGCGCATAGGCAGTCCCGATTCGGTGCTGACAAAGCGGTTGAGCACTTGCTGCAATTGCCCGGTAATGGCGCGGCCATCGCCCGGGCGTGCCGCTTGGTTGATCACCAGGCGCATGTTGTGGCGCTTTTGCTGCGCGGCCAGCACTTTCATGGCGGCGTAAGCGTCGGTCAGTGAGGTGGGCTCGGGCGTGGCCACGATCAAGATTTCTGATGCCAGCGACAAAGAGAACAGCACCACATCAGAAATTCCCGCCCCAGTGTCCAGCAAAACGACATCGTAATGGGGGGCCAAGGTGTCAATGGTGTGGATGAGTTGGTTGCGCACCTCGGGCGTGAGGCGGGAGTACTCGACCATGCCAGAGCCGGCCAAGAGCACATGGAAACCACCGGGTGCCGTGACCACGGCCTCTTGCAAACTGGCGCGTCCGACGAATACATCGTGCAGCGTGATTTTGGGGTAGAGGTTGAGGACGACATCCAAATTGGCCAGTCCCAAATCAGCATCCAGCACCAGCACATGCAGGCCTTGGCGCGTTAAAGCGGCCGCCAGGTTGGCAGAGACAAAGGTTTTTCCGACCCCCCCTTTGCCACTGGTCACAGCAATGATGTTGGGGTGGGCACTGGGTCGTTTGGCAGGGGTAGCGCCTGCAGGATGGTGGTTGGGCGGGGATGCAACGTCACTCATTGGTTAATCGCTTTCACTAGACGTTACCTGGAAAATCGAGGTGGTTTCAGGGTAGGCACTGCCTGGTGCCACCAAGCCGCTAAAGAGCAGTTCTTTTTCTTCTGCGGTGACCGTGCTGTCCGGTTGGGGTTCAATGCACACGCGGTTTCGTCCTAAATTTTTGGCGTGGTAGAGCTGCTGGTCGGCGCGCTCTATCCATAATTCACTGGTGCTGCGAATCCACTGCAAGGCGTAAGCGCCGCCAATGCTCACGGTCATGGGCAGCGATTGGCTTGGGCTGATGGCAAAGGGCTCATTGGCGACCATTTCACGAATGCGGTCAGCGACATTCTTGCCGTATGCCGGTTGGCAGGCGGGCAGCACAATGGCAAATTCTTCGCCGCCATAGCGGGCCAAGGTGTCCATGGGGCGTACACATTGATGCAACAGCAGGGCAATGTGCTTCAGGGCCAAATCGCCAATGTTGTGGCCATAGGTGTCATTGACGGCTTTGAAATGGTCAATGTCCACCATTAAAAGCAAGGCGGCATCGCCCGAGCGGGCCACCCGGTCAAGCTCACCTTCCAAGGCGGTCATGAGGTGGCGGCGATTGGTGGCACCAGTCAAGGGATCGCGCAGCGAGACATTGCACAGGCCGTCAATGATTGCTTGCAAATAGTCGATGGGGTGCAGGTGTGCATCTGGCAATTGCGCCCGCACGCCATCGCCAAGCAAAGCGAGTGCTTCGCTCAGCTGAAGGCGTTCAATGCCTGAGGCCAGGGCAAGAGGGGGCTGGGGGGATGTCACGGTATGCACAAGAGCAAAAAAATAGCGCTAAGTGTAGCAGTCTGCTCAGGTTTTCCTAGGCGGTTTTGCAGTGCAAAGCTACCGTTAAGCGTTGGAAAAAAGAAGGATTTGGGTGGTTTATTGGATGATTGAACAGGCGCTGGACTGCATTGCTTGGCTAGCGGTGGCGTGACTTCATTGCCCGTTCAACCTCGCGTTTTCCTTCGCGTTCTTTAATGGTGTCGCGCTTATCGTGTTCGGCTTTGCCTTTGGCCAAAGCTATTTCACATTTGACCAAGCCTTCTTTCCAGTGCAAGTTCAGTGGGACCAGGGTGTAGCCTTTTTGTTCTACCTTGCCAACCAGGCGGCGAATTTCATCTTTGTGCAGCAGCAGCTTTTTGGTGCGAGCGGCATCGGCATTCACATGGGTAGAGGCAGTCTTTAAGGGATTGATCAAGCAGCCAATTAAAAATAATTCACCATTTTTAATCACTACATAGCCATCGGTAAGCTGCACTTTGCCGCTGCGCACCGCTTTGACTTCCCAGCCTTGCAGAACCATGCCGGCTTCATAGCGTTCTTCAAAAAAATAGTTAAAAGCTGCTTTTTTATTTTCAGCAATACGGGAGGGGGAATTGGGTTTCTTTGCCATGGTCTTTCCAGCGAGAGCGCCGCAGGGACTCGGGCTCTTTCTACAATTGCGCTTTCGCTCAACTTGGGATTCTAGTTTCTCCCACTTCTACTACAGGCTTGTTATGCTGATTGCACTGGTGCCTTTGTTTGTTTATTCATGAAATCTGTCAATAAATCAGTACTGATTTGGTATAGCCCGCAAGAGATGTTTGCCTTGGTGCAGGATGTGGCGCACTACCCAGAGTTTTTGCCGTGGTGCTCGCACAGCCAAGTGCTGGAAGAGAGCGAGCAGGGCATGACGGCCGAAATTGGTATGTCCATGGCCGGTTTGCGCAAGTCTTTTGTGACGCGCAATGCCTACGAAGACCACCACAAAATCAATATGCGCTTGGTCAAAGGCCCATTTTCCAAGCTGGAAGGCAATTGGTTATTTCATCCCGTGGGTGATGGCTCACAACGCGCGTGCAAAGTTGAATTGCAATTGGTTTATGGCTTCGACAGCGTCGCGCTGGCAACCCTGGTAGGCCCGATTTTTGATCGCATTGCCAACAGCATGGTGGATGCTTTTATTCAACGTGCCGAGAAAGTTTATGGCTAAGGTGCGGGTACAGGTTTGGCGCTCGGTGCAGCCCGGCCATGTGCAAACAGCAGACTTGACCTTGCCAGCCTGCGCCACGGTGGCCGATGCAATCGCCTTGCTAGGGTGGCCAGAGACCGCTGGCTGTGGCATTTGGGGGCGTGCATGCACCTTGGATACGGTGCTGACCTCGGGCGATAGGGTGGAGTTGTACCGTGCATTGACGGTAGATCCCAAAGTGGCGCGTCGGGAGCGGTTTGCCCAGCAAGGTGCTCGCGGGGCGGGTTTGTTCTCAGCGCGTCGCCCGCATAGCAAGGCCGGTTATTAGCCAGATTAAGGTGTCTCTTTAAGGTGTCTCTTTCGGCAGTGGCCCGCAATCACGGGCAATGACATCGCGCACGCGGCGTGTCTCTTGCTCGCGCTGCATCGTGCTCATGACGGTTTGCTGTCCATCGGGCCCAATGTGCCCAATCTGCGCGTCCGATTGGAGTGTGCGCAAAGCGGTTTGGGCGCGGGTGCAGTTTTCCATGCGCTGTTGTATGAATTTGGCCTGCTCCTCGCGTTTTTGTTTTTCTTCGGCTGCTTTGCGCTCAGCTTCTTGCTTGAGCTGCTGGGCCGCTTGGGGATCAGGGGTTTGGGGTGGCGCATCGGCCGCTGTTTTTTCGGCGGTTTCTTCTTGGCTGTCTTCAGGCAGCTCGGCCTTGGGCAGCGTATCGGCCGTGACCGTGCGGGCTACCACCGGCGATTTCAAAATATTTTTTTCTGGAATATGCGGCGGTGGTGGGCGATCGCTAAAAGTTTTGCGACCGTGCTCATCAATCCACTGCCATTGGGCAATGGCAGTGGAGGCCGTAAATCCTGCAAGAAGGGCTATCAGGGCGAAATAAGCACGCGTTTTCATAGCGCACCAGTGTAGCCCGGTTGGCTGCAGTGACTATGGTTTTTTGTTTCTTCCCTGCAACGGTGAAAACCCAAGGCTACAATTTGCCTTTTGGAGCCAACCCTATGCGCCTTCTTGGAAAAGCACTGACTTTTGACGATGTCCTGCTCGTTCCCGCCTACTCCGAAGTCCTTCCCAAGGACGTTACCCTTGCCACTCAGTTCACCCGCGACATTACGCTGAATCTGCCTTTGGTATCCGCCGCTATGGATACGGTCACTGAGGCGCGGCTGGCCATCGCCATTGCCCAAGAGGGGGGGATTGGGGTCATTCATAAAAACATGACGGCCCAAGAGCAAGCGGCAGAAGTCTCTAAGGTCAAGCGCCATGAATCGGGCGTGGTGCATGACCCTGTGGTCATCACGCCTGAACACACGGTGTTGCAAGTGTTGCAACTCTCGGAAGAGCTGGGTATTTCTGGCTTCCCGGTATGCGATGGCGGCAAAGTTGTCGGCATCGTGACCAGCCGTGATGTGCGCTTTGAAACGCGCTACGACGTCAAGGTTCAGCAAATCATGACGCCGCGCGAAAAGCTGATTACCGTGAATGAAAAAGACGGCACCAGCCCCGCCGAGGCCAAAGCCTTGCTCAACAAGCACAAGCTGGAGCGCCTGCTGGTCATCAACGATGCGTTTGAGCTCAAAGGCCTGATCACCGTTAAAGACATTAACAAGCAAACCATCTTCCCGAATGCTGCCCGCGATAGCTCGGGCCGCCTGCGTGTTGCTGCAGCGGTGGGGGTGGGGGCAGGAACCGAAGAGCGTGTTGAGTTGCTGGTCAAAGCCGGAGTCGATGCTTTGGTGGTCGATACGGCCCATGGTCATAGCAAAGGCGTGATTGACCGCGTGCGCTGGGTCAAGCAAAACTACCCGCAAGTTCAAGTCATTGGCGGCAATATCGCCACTGGCGCTGCGGCGCTGGCTTTGGTTGAGGCCGGTGCTGATGCCGTCAAGGTCGGTATTGGCCCTGGCTCTATTTGCACCACGCGCATTGTGGCTGGCGTGGGGGTGCCGCAGATCATGGCCATCTCCCATGTTGCCCAAGCTTTGCAAGGCACGGGCGTGCCTTTGATTGCCGATGGCGGTATCCGCTTCTCGGGTGATATTGCCAAGGCGCTGGCCGCCGGGGCTTCCACCATCATGATGGGCGGAATGTTTGCTGGCACCGAGGAGGCACCAGGTGAAGTCATTCTTTACCAAGGCCGCAGCTACAAAAGCTACCGGGGCATGGGCTCGATCGGAGCCATGCAGCAAGGCTCGGCCGACCGCTACTTTCAAGAATCGACCACGGGCAATCCCAATGCCGACAAGCTGGTGCCCGAGGGGATTGAGGGGCGCGTCCCTTACAAAGGCTCCATGGTCTCCATCGTGTACCAAATGGCCGGCGGCGTGCGTGCTGCCATGGGCTATTGCGGCTGCAAGACCATTGTCGAGATGAACCAAAAGGCTGAATTTGTAGAAATCACAGCCGCCGGTATCCGTGAGTCTCACGTCCACGATGTGCAAATCATCAAGGAAGCGCCTAACTACCGCGCGGATTGAGCCGCCGGTCTGATTTTTTTAATGAAATGGCCCGTTGCCCGTTGCTGGACAACGGGCCATTGCTATTCTTTTAATGTTTAATTTTCTCTTGCTATGCAACATGACAAAATTTTGATTTTGGACTTTGGTTCCCAAGTCACTCAGCTCATTGCCCGCCGGGTTCGGGAAGCGCACGTGTATTGCGAAGTCCATCCTTGCGATGTCAGCAGCGATTGGGTGCGGCAGTTTGCTGCCGATGGGCACCTCAAAGGCATCATCCTCTCGGGCAGCCATGCCAGCGTGTATGAAGTGGACGACAAAGCCCCAGAGGCCGTCTTTGAGTTGGGGGTTCCTGTGCTGGGCATTTGCTACGGCATGCAGACCATGGCCAATCAGCTCGGTGGCAAGGTCGAGGGCAGCCATAGCCGTGAATTTGGCTACGCCGAAGTGCGTGCCCATGGCCATACCGCTTTGCTGCAAGGGATTGCCGACTTCACCACCACCGAAGGTCACGGCATGCTCAAAGTGTGGATGAGCCATGGTGACAAGGTCACCGCTTTGCCCCCTGGGTTTAAGGTCATGGCCTCCACGGCCGCCTGCCCCATTGCCGGTATGGCCGATGAGCAGCGCCGCTACTACGCTGTGCAATTTCACCCCGAGGTCACCCACACCGTCCAAGGCACAGCCTTGCTCAACCGCTTTGTTTTAGACATTTGCGCTGCGCAGGCCGATTGGGTCATGGGGAGCTATATCGACGAAGCCGTGAAAAAAATTCGCGAACAAGTCGGCGATGAAGAAGTGATTTTGGGACTGTCAGGCGGTGTTGATTCCAGCGTCGCAGCGGCCTTGATCCACCGTGCCATCGGCAATCAACTCACCTGCGTGTTTGTTGATCACGGCCTGCTGCGCCTGAACGAAGGCGATATGGTCATGGAAATGTTCGCGGGCAAACTGCACGCCAACGTGGTGCGTGTGGATGCTGCTGACCTGTTCTTGGGCAAACTCGCCGGGGTGAATGAACCCGAGGCCAAGCGCAAAATTATTGGTGGCCTGTTTGTCGATGTTTTCAAGGAAGAGGCCGCCAAGCTCAAAGCCAGTGGCCAAGCGCATAAAGGCGCTACGTTCTTGGCCCAAGGCACGATTTACCCGGATGTGATTGAGTCCGGCGGTAAAAAAGCGGTAACCATCAAGAGCCACCACAACGTTGGGGGTCTGCCTGAGCAACTGGGGCTAAAACTGCTCGAACCCCTGCGCGATTTGTTCAAAGATGAAGTGCGTGAGCTGGGCATTGCCCTGGGCCTGCCACACGCCATGGTGTATCGCCACCCCTTCCCCGGGCCTGGCTTGGGTGTGCGAATTTTGGGTGAAGTGAAGAAGGAATACGCTGACTTGCTGCGCCGTGCCGATGCCATCTTTATTGAAGAGCTGCGTGCGACGGTGGACCCCGAAACTGGTAAAAATTGGTACGACCTGACCAGCCAAGCCTTCGCAGTCTTCCTGCCCGTGAAAACCGTTGGAGTGATGGGCGATGGGCGCACCTATGACTACGTGATTGCCCTGCGTGCCGTGCAAACCACCGATTTCATGACCGCCGATTCAGCTGAATTGCCTTATCCCCTGCTGAAAAAAGTCGCCGCCCGCATCATCAACGAAGTGCGGGGCATCAATCGCGTGACTTACGACGTGAGCACCAAGCCCCCTGCAACCATCGAGTGGGAGTGAGGTTGTTTTTAACTTGTTGATTTTATTGAGTTAAATTCAGCTATATCAGCCCCATCCATGCCAGTCAGGACTTGCCTGACTGGCATGGAGACTTGCACACCGGTTTTGGGTGTGCGCAGCGCTTTACTTGCGCAACAGCACTTTTAAGGCGTTTTGCAAGCGCCGTGCTGCGGCTTCTTCGTGGGCCGAGGCCAATACCGTGGCCACATCCTGCGCCCAGGTCTCTGCGGGCATGGCCGCGTTGCGTTGGGTGAGCAGCTGCAATTGCAGCATGCGGCGCTGGCTGTGGTGTTGCGCTGGCGTGGGGATGTCGGCGGCCACTTCCAGGCGCAGCAGGGCTTGCGCTGCATCGCCTTTGGCCGAGGCGCTTAAGGCTTGGCTCCATCCCGTGCGCGCAGCGGCGGGCAATTTGCCCAGATCTTGGGCAGCGGGCAAGGCGGCTGCGTCGCGCTGTGCCCAGGCCTGCAGCAATTGCGTCACGGCTTCACCGTGCGCTTGGGCTGCCAGTTTGCGCAGGGCCTGCTGGGCAGCATCCACCGCATCGCGCTGGGCGCGAAAGGCAGCGTCTGACAGGCGGGGGCCGCGCTCGGGGCGTTCCGCCCGGTCGGGGCGGGAGCCGCGCTCAGTACGGCGGTCGCGCGGTCCACGTGCCTCACGGCCTGCTGGGGCGGTGGTGTCTTTTTTGGCGCCAGGCCGGTCATCGCCACGCACCGCCACAACGGGGCGATCGGTGCTGGGTTTGGCGGCGGCAGGGGCCACTTCGCTGGCTGCTGCAGGGGCTGCGGCAGCGTCGGTGTGGGCTTGCTGGGCATGTTTAGCGGCTTCCAAGGCCTGCAATGCTGCGCGAATCTGCTGGGCATCGCCGCTGGCATTGGCTGCCTGCACCGCCTGCGCGGCATCGACCACCGCACGGTCGTAGGCCGAGAGGGCTTGCGCTGGGGCACGGCTGCGTTCGGCCGATTTGCGCTCGAACAGCGCATCGAGCGGGGCGCGGAAAGCATCCCACAGTTTTTGCTCAAGTTTGCGATCCAAGGGCACATCCTGGGCCAAGGTTTGCCATTGGTGCTGCAAAGATTTAATAGCATCTACCGAAAATACACCGCCATCTTGCAAAGATTTTGCTTCAGAAATCAATGCTTCACGGCGGGCGATGCTCTCTTTTTGTTTAGCTTTTAAAGGAGCCTCGGCGGCATGGATGGCTTCTTTCCAGGCGGTTTGCAGCTCGGCAAACAGTTTTTCTCCAATGTGGCCACCATCGCGCCAGCGTTGGCCAAATTGGCGCAGGGCGCGGGCTGTTTCTTTCCAGTCCGGGGTGGCAGGCTGGGCGGCCGTCCAGGCTTTGACTTCATCAATCAAGGCCTGGCGACTGGCTTTGTTTTCTGACGATTGGGCCCGGGCTTTGCCCAGCCACAGCTGCACTTGCTGGTGCACTTGGGTGCAGGCTTCGTCAAATTTTTTCCACAAGCCATGGTTGGGTGCAGCACCTTGGTCAATTTGCCGCCATTGGTCACGCAATTGGCGCAAAGTATCTTGCAGCTTGCGCCCAGGCTGGCTGCTTTGGGCCAGCGCAACCGCTTGCTCAACCAGCTGCTGGCGCAGGGTATCGGCCTGTTGCGGCTGCCAGCCCAAGCTGTCGCCAGCGGCCAGCAATTGGGTGTGTACCTGTTGGGCCATGTCAGCAGAGAGCCAGCGGCCATGCTGTTTTAAAGCGCTGCGCACTTGGGCAATGGCGGCGGCTTTTGCCTCTGGGGCGGCGGTCGCCAAAGCTTCTAATAAAGGAGCAAGTGCCGCTTGCGCTGCTTGCTGTTTGGCAGCAGGGTTGGGTTTGACCGGCGTTGCAGCAGCGGGGCTTGCTATCAATTGTGAAGGCAAGCCCCGGGCAATGCGAATTTCATCGGCCCACACAGGCACGGCAGGCAAGGGCGCATTGCCATCTTCGGCTGCCAATTTGGTGACGGCCAGGGCATCCAAGAAAGCTTGCCACACCAAGAGCAACTGCTCTTCCGAGCTTTGCAAGATGCTGGTAAAGCGCTCTTGCACGCAAATCCATCCGGCATCGCTGCGCAGTGCCAGTGCCTGCTGGCGCCATTGGGTGACATCCGATTGCAAGGTGTCCAGTGCGGCTTCAGCGTCTTTCCAAGGCTTGGTGGAGAGCACCTCAATGCGCTGGGCCAAAAGCACTGCTACCTCGCGCTGCACTTGCACTTTGTGCTGCAAATCTTCAATGCTTTTGGCACGTTCGAGCAACTGGATTTTTAAACTGGCCAAGGGTTCGCGCGACAGTGGAGCCCCGGCTTTGGCGGCATCGCGCTGCCAAACGGCGGCTTGTTCTGCCGAAAACTTTTCTGCTTGCAGCAGTGCTTGGGCGCTGGCGGCCCATTCATCGGCAATCAAATCTTGGTCTTGTGTGCGGCGCATTTCATCCAAGCGCTCGCGCAGCAAGCGGCTGGCGCTTTTGTCACGGTTGCCCAGCTCCTTGAGCACTTCTTGCAACTGCGCTGCGCTGGGATTGGAGGCCAGCCAAGTGCGCAAGCAAGCAGCGCGCTCGCCCGAGGTTTCGGCAGAGAAAGCGCCCCCGGTCAGGGTATCTAAAGGATGGATATCGGCTGCAGGGGCGCTGCTGGGGGTATTTTCAATGGCGTCAGACATAGCGCTGAATAAAACTTTATTTTCGGTAAAAAAGGAGTCGCCCAGGATGGGGAGCCATCCTGGGCGTATTCTAAAAAATTCCAGTGCAGGCGCAGGCACCGGTGTCGGCTTGGGCGGTATTTTCGCCCCGAAACGCGTAGCCCCCAAGCTTATTTCGACAAATGTCCGCTGCAGGGGCATCTGATACGGAAAAGCCCCACATCCAAAAGCTTTGCATGTGGGGCTTTAGGCAAAGTCCAAGACCTTGCGCTGCAGTGGCAAAAAGGGGGTAGTGCCTTCATGCCACGGGGTAATGATTACCCCTTGGGATTCGCCGTTGCAGCCGGTTGCCAAACAGGGGCTGAGTGCTGGGAGGGCCAGCGCTGTGGCTGCAAGCCAACGAATAACAGGTGCAAAACACCCGCTTCCAATGTAGCCAGTCACATGCCAAATGCCAACGCTTTGTGCCAAAAAATTTCTTTTCTCAAGGGTAAACCACTAAAAAACAGGCGATGCAAGAGGTTTTGAAATAACTTTTTTGTCTAAAAAAATATTTTTTTACCATTGACTGGTAATTTTGCAGACTTTTACAATGCGCACCGTGCCTTGGTTTTCTCCAGGGCTTTTTTATTGACGCTGCTCCATGGCCTTATTTCCAGATGGTGCTTGAACCGAGCATCTCTTGCGAAGAAGCAGCCCCCTCCACTCCCGGTTCAGACAGATTGGTTTATCCAAGGTGACAAGCACCTGGGCTGCCAACGTGACTGTGCGAACCGAAAGCAAAGGATCCGCTATGACTCCGTCAAGAAACCTCGGCGCCGCTGTGCGCTCAGTTTTTTCCGATACCACGGAAGGCTTTCTTGAAATTTTTCGTAATACGCTGGCACTGCTAGGCATTGCCGTGGCGTGCATGATCGTGGTTTTCCTCGTGCGCCCCGACTGGCGTTCTGCTGGCGAAGCGCAGCTGCACGCTTGGTTGCAAGAGCGCCAACATGCAGCGGCAGAAGGCTCTATTGCCTCTGAGCCTGAAGCCATTGAGCGCACCACGGCCACCAATCCCAAAGCGCTGCCGCGTGAGCAAGCCGCCATTGCCTACTGGCTGAGCAAAAAGTACAAGGTGGCGGCCGAACCGATGGCGGCCCTGGTGGCGGAAGCCTATAACCAAGGCAGCCAGCACAAGATTGACCCCACTTTGATCTTGGCTGTGGTGGCCATTGAATCGCGCTTTAACCCGTTTGCCCAAAGCAGTGTCGGTGCCCAAGGTCTGATGCAGGTCATGACCCGGGTGCACACCGAAAAGTACGAACATTTCGGTGGCGATCTGGCCGCGTTTGATCCGGTGAGCAATATGCGCGTGGGCGTGGCAATTTTGAAGGAATACATCCGCCGTGCGGGCTCGATTGAAGGCGGTTTGAAATACTACGTTGGCGCAGCCAATTTGCCCTCTGATGGAGGCTATGGCGCCAAGGTGCTGGCCGAATACCAACGTATTCGCCAAGTGGCAGGCCGTGCCGCACCCGCAGCGCCGCCGGCACAACCAACAACCACTGCGGCAGCCCCTGCCGCTGGCGCTGCCCAAACCCTGGCACTGGCCAGCACGCAGCCTGCCGACGCGGCACCTGGTGCGACCCATCCAGACAATATGTAGCAGCGTGCTTGCATATCGCCGTCGCTAGACTGGGCACGCCACCCGCAATAAAGCCGACCAATGTCGGCTTTGCTTTTATGAGCAGCTAGAATTACAGAGTACGCGACTGGCGATAGGCAAGGCGGGGCAAGCATGCAACCCAGCTACGCTGATGTGGAACAGTTTTGTGCCTTGGCGCACACCAACCACCGGGGAGCGTACCGCCTGAGCCACACTTCGGGTGTTTTAGCCGTTCGCCTGGGCAACCCTTAGAGATGTTCTAAGGGACTCATCACCGCAACTGCCGTTCACACTATGTTCCAACGTTCCAATACCGTTCAAGTTGTCGATCCCGAAGTATTTGCCGCCATCCAGGCCGAAAACCAACGCCAGCAAGAGCACATTGAGCTGATCGCCAGCGAAAACTACTGCTCCCCCGCCGTCATGGAAGCCCAAGGCTCGCAACTGACCAATAAATACGCCGAAGGCTACCCCGGCAAGCGCTACTACGGCGGCTGCGAGCATGTGGATGTGGTCGAGCAACTGGCCATCGACCGCGTTAAACAACTGTTCGGTGCTGAAGCGGCCAACGTGCAACCCAACAGCGGCTCGCAAGCCAACCAGGCCGTGCTCATGGCCTTTGCCAAGCCTGGCGACACCATCATGGGCATGAGCCTGGCCGAAGGCGGTCACCTGACCCACGGCATGCCGCTGAACATGTCGGGCAAGTGGTTCAACGTGGTCTCCTACGGTCTGAACGCCAAAGAAGAAATTGACTACGACAAAATGGAAGCCTTGGCCCGCGAGCACAAGCCGCGCATCCTGATTGCCGGTGCTTCGGCCTATGCGTTGGAAATTGACTTTGCCCGCTTTGCCAAAATCGCCAAAGAAGTCGGCGCCATCCTGTGGGTGGATATGGCCCACTACGCCGGCTTGATTGCCGCCGGTGTCTATCCCAACCCCGTGCCCCATGCCGATGTGGTCACCACCACCACGCACAAAAGCCTGCGCGGCCCCCGTGGCGGCGTGATTCTGATGAAGGCCGAGCACGAAAAAGCCCTGAACAGCGCCATTTTCCCTGGCCTGCAAGGCGGCCCGCTGATGCACGTCATCGCCGGCAAGGCTGTGGCCTTCAAAGAAGCCCTGACCCCCGAGTTCAAGGCCTACCAAGAGCAAGTGGTGAAAAATGCCAAGGTGGTGGCCGAGACCTTGATCGAGCGTGGCCTGCGCATCGTCTCCAGCCGCACCGAAAGCCACGTCATGCTGGTCGATCTGCGCTCCAAGGGCATCACCGGCAAGGCGGCCGAAGCGGCCCTGGGTGCTGCCCACATCACCATCAATAAAAACTCCATCCCCAACGACCCTGAAAAACCCATGGTCACCAGCGGCATCCGTGTCGGCACCCCGGCCATGACCACGCGCGGCTTTAAGGAAGAAGAAGCCCGCATCACCGCCAACCTGGTGGCTGACGTGTTGGAAGCCCCGAACGACGAAGCCAACCTGGCGCGCGTGCGGGCCGAAGTGGCCAAGCTGACCGCCCGCTTCCCGGTGTACAGCAACTAAGCCCTGCCCAGGGACAAGGTAGAGCGCCATGAAATGCCCGTTTTGCAATCACCCGGACACCCAGGTGATGGAAACCCGCGTGGCCGAGGATGGCAGCTTTACCCGCAGGCGGCGCCAGTGCTCCGCCTGCACCAAACGGTTTACCACCTACGAGCGACCGGATGTGAACTTTCCGATGGTGGTCAAAAAAGACGGCCGCCGTACCGAATACAACCGCAACAAACTGCGTGATTCTCTGGCCCTGGCCCTGCGCAAACGGCCGGTGCCCGCGCCCGCCATTGATGCTGCGATTGAGCATGTTGAAGAGCAGCTGCTCAGCGCCGCCTCGCGCGAAGTGCCCTCCAGCCGCATTGGCGAGATGGTGATGCAAGAGCTGCACCAGCTGGACAAAGTGGCCTACATCCGCTTTGCCAGTGTGTACCGCAGTTTTGAAGATGTGAATGAATTCAAAGACCTGGTTGATGCCGTGCGGGTGCAGTAAGTTTGCCTGAAGCTATCATAAAAATAGCTGTACGCGCTTTATTATTAATACTTTTGGCTTAATAACTATCTAAAAACCAATCAATTCAAGCGCAAACAGCTTCGTTAAATTGTTTAAGCAATCGCCTGGCGCTCGGGTGATTCGCCCATCAGCAAAGGCTGGTTGCACTGCACGGCCTCGCGCACCAACTCTCTCAAAGCCTGCACGCCATCTCAGGCCTTGTATGCCTCATCAGCGGTGCATTTATCTGCTCCTGCCGGTCAGCGTGGCTGCAACTCCAGCACATTCCCCCGCATCGATACATCAAACTGGCGTAAAAAATTCTGGCCCAGCAAGGCCGCTTGGGCATCGCTTCCGGTGTAGCCAATCCCGATGGTGAGGTTGTTCACCCGCAGTGGCCCAACGGCAATTGACTGTGCCCGCACCAGCCGCCCGGTGCGTGTGCCGTTGGCGGTGCGAAACTGCACCACCTCGCCCCCTTGCAGACCAGCGCTGTGGGCCAGGGTGTCGGTGATGGTGATGTAGGTGGCCCCCGTGTCCACCATAAAGCGCACAGGCTGGCCATTGATGCTGCCATCCACATAAAAATGCCCATCGCGGTGGCGCTCGATCTGCAGGCTGCCACTGGCCGTGACCACTGCGGCGTTGGGCTGCAAGTAGTGCTCCATAGCGATGTAGAGCACCCCCAGCGCGGCCAGCCAAAAGGCGGCAATGCCCAGATTTATGCGCCAGGAGGAAGCGCGGGGCGCTGGCAAAGATGGCTGTGCGGGGGCGTGCGGTGGTCGGTGGTGCAAGGCGTGGGGCTTTCGGTGGGGGCTGTTTTGGGGTGCAGGCGGCGCGGGGGGCACTCTACAATTGTTCCTCGCAATTTACACAAGGAGGCCACGCCCTATGCCCTATTTATCTACTGTGCACATGAGGCACCGCGCTTGGCTGCTGGCCGCTGTGCTGGCGTGTCCGACGTGGGCGGCGGCCAGCGGCGAAAAAATTGGCGATGTCGATACCGCCTTCAAATGGCTGGGGCGCGACCACGACATTGTGGTCGAGGCCTACGACGACCCTCACGTGCAGGGCGTGAGCTGCTACGTTTCGCGTGCCCGCACGGGGGGCATCAAGGGCAGTCTGGGGCTGGCGGAAGACCGCTCCGAGGCCTCGATCGCTTGCGCAGCCACCGGGCCGGTGCAGTTTGCTGCGGGGCCTTTGCCCCAGCAGCAGGAGGTGTTTAGCGAGCGCACGTCCATCCTGTTCAAGCGCCTGCGCGTGGTGCGCATAGTGGATGCCAAGCGCAACGCGCTGGTGTACCTGACGTATTCTGAAAAACTCATCGAAGGCTCGCCCCAGAACAGCGTTGCGGTGGTGCCCGTGCCCGCGCAGACACCGATTCCGCTCAAGAAGTGAGGGGCACCACGTTCTAAGTGCCTGTTCGGTCTGGCCCTGCGTCAAAGCCTGGGCATGGTTGAAAGCCTGCTGCGTCTGGCAGGCCTGGACTGGCGGGTGCCCGACTACAGCACCGTGTGCCGACGCCAGAAGACTTTGCAGGTACAACTGCCCTACCGAGCCAGTACCACCGCACTGGAACTGCTGGTGGACAGCACCGGCATTCAGTTCCTTGGCGAAGGCGAATGGAAACGCAAGAAGCACGGTGCCGAGTACCGGCGCCAGTGGCGCAAGGTGCACCTGGGTATTGATGCCCACACGTTGGAGATCCGGGCCATCGAGGTGACCGACAACAGCGTGGGCGATGCGCCCATGCTGCTCGAGTTGCTGGAGCAGATACCACCCGATGAGCCGATTGCCAGCGTCAGTGGGGACGGTGCCTACGACACCAAGGCGTGCCATGCGGCGATTGCCCAGCGAAATGCGCAGGCGGTGATCCCCCCGCGCAAGAACGCCCAGACGTGGAAGGCGACCCTGGTGGGAGCGCATGCGCGCAACGAAGCGCTGCGAGCCTGTGACAGATTGGGGCGCAGCATCTGGAAAAAGTGGAGCGACTATCACCGCAGAAGTCTGGTGGAGACGAAGATGCACTGCTTCAAACGCCTGGGCCAACGGGTGATGGCGCGCACGTTTGAGCGGCAGGTGGTGGAGTTGCATGTGCGTGTGGCTCTGCTCAACCGTTTCACGCAACTCGGGCGCCCGAGCACGGTGCCCGTGGGTGCCATGGCATAGCTGCGTCTGGGGCTGGGGTAATCTCGTCTGCCTTCCGACTTGTGCAACAAAGCCTGTCTTCCCAGTATTGAACTTTCATCAACTACGATCTACCGCCTTTGCTGGCGCACTGCTATTAAATGAATAACATCAGAGTTTGAACGCACTCACCGCCTGCTTGAGGCGATGGGACTGTTCGCTCAGGGCTGCCGACGCAGCAGACGACTCTTCCACCAGCGCGGCGTTTTGCTGGGTCACGCCGTCCATCATGGACAGGGCATCGTTGATTTGCGAGATACCCTGGGCCTGCTCGGCACTGGAGGCTGCAATGTTGCTCACAATTTGGGCCACTTTTTCGATGGCTGCAACGGTATCTTGCATGGTTGCACCGGTCTCTGCGACCTGAATGGTGCCGCTTTCGACCTTGCTGACAGAGTCCCCGATCAGCGCCTTGATCTCATGCGCAGCGGTGGCGGAGCGTTGGGCCAGCGTGCGCACTTCCGAGGCCACCACGGCAAACCCGCGCCCCTGTTCGCCCGCCCGCGCCGCCTCCACCGCCGCGTTGAGGGCCAGGATGTTGGTCTGGAAAGCAATGCTGTCGATCACGGCAATGATGTCCACGATCTTGCGTGACGAGGTGTTGATTTCGTCCATGGTGCGGATCACGCCCTTGACCATGTCACCGCCTTTGTTGGCCACTTCGAAGGCATCGTGGGCCATTTTGTTCGCCTGTTTGGCGCTGTCGGCGTTGGCCCCCACGCTGCTCGTCAATTGCTCGGTGGCGGATGCTGTTTCCTCCAGCGAGCTGGCTTGCTGCTCGGTGCGGCCCGACAAGTCCACTGAGCCCGCAGCCACTTGATGCGAGGCGGCAGAGATCGATTCAGCGCCACGCATGACGGTGCCCAACAGCGTGCGCAGGTTGGCTTGCATGGTGCGAAGCTCGGTCAGCAGCTCGGTTATTTCGTCGGCCCCGGTGGGGTTAATGCCTTGCGTCAAATCGTTGGCCGCAATGGCTGATGCAGCCGATCTGGCCTGCCTGAAGCCCCTGCCCATGCGCTGCAGCGTCAGGTTCATGACGATGCTCATGGGTATGGCACCCAGCAACACCGCCAGCATGAACGCAAGCTTGCTTTGGTCGTAACGCGCCTGGGCCGCCTGGGTTTCCTGCGCGGCACGGTCCGCCTGGAAGGTGCGCAACTTCGCCAT
This sequence comes from Comamonas denitrificans, assembly GCF_042654745.1. NCBI lineage: Bacteria > Pseudomonadati > Pseudomonadota > Betaproteobacteria > Burkholderiales > Comamonadaceae > Comamonas > Comamonas denitrificans. The sequence goes on along the minus strand of NZ_JBHSEY010000057.1, from coordinate 148,752 downwards.
GGCCTCTTCAAAGGCGTTGCCTTCACGCTTGACTGCGCCCAGGTAAACAGCCATGACATCGGGGACGAAGGAGCCGCTTTTGAGCGCGTCCAGAACCTTGTCTCGCTGGCCCTGCCACGCCTTGCGTTTGGCCAGCATGTCGTCCACCAGTGCGCGCTCTTCAGCGTCGATGTCACGGTCCGCCACGACCTTGGATGCATCGGTGTTGACCTGTCGGGATTGGACTATCTGGTTGAAATGGAGGTCGATGCTGTGGTCATGAAATTTGGCCAAAGGGCTTTCTGGGTCGTGCTGGAACAACATCAGGATCTGGATGCGGTTGTCCAGGTAACCGCGGACCATCACACTCAGTGCATCGGTTGCGCGCATGCGCACGTCATGGATCGCCACCATCGAATCCCGTGCCTGCTTCATGCCATTGAAGCCCAGCGCCGCCACCGCCAAAAAAATCAACCAGAACACACCCATCACAACAAATACACGATGCGTCAGACGAAATCTGTCAAGCATGAAAATCCCTCCAAGCGATTGTGAAATGACTCAAAACCCTCAACGCCTGACAACTCTAAGTGATTACCCTGTTCAATTTCATACACACAATGATTTTTTACGCTAAAGGCACCTCAAAAGCAAACATGTTGATGCAAGTCAGCAAGTGCATCCATCAACGCACATCAAAAATTCATGAATCAATAGCAAAAAAACCTTCTGCGCATTGCGGAGAAGGGGTTTTTGATTGATTTTTTTGAAGCTCAGTGCGCTTTTTCCCAGTTGGGACCAAAGCCCACCTCGGCCAGCAACGGCACCTTGAGAGCGGCCACATCGGCCATCAGGCGCGGCACCTCGGTGCGCACCCAATCCACCTCTGACTCGGGCACTTCGAACACCAGTTCGTCGTGCACCTGCATGATCATCTTGGTGCCCCGCTCCTGCGCGTCCAGCGCGGCTTGCACCGCCACCATGCTGAGCTTGATGAGGTCTGCCGCCGTGCCCTGCATGGGCGCGTTGATGGCGGCGCGCTCGGCGCCCGCCCGTCGCGGGCCGTTGGGGCTGTTGATTTCGGGCAGGTACTAAGAACGTGTTCACGATCTCCTCATGGGTGTGCGGGCGCGGCTTCGGGCGGTCTGCGTCGTTGCAAATCCTCGCAATAGCCAAGCTATTGCTGTGGTTTGCGCCTCGCAACCCATCCCGAACCGCATCCCCCACACCTTCATTCGAGATCATGAACACGTTCTAAAAAAACAGGCGCTGTGGTTGCCCGCAGCGCCTGTTTGTTTATGGCCTTAAGCCCGCATGCACGGCACTAAATATGCAGCGCTTGGCCCAGTGCCTTGAGCGCGGCTTCCTGCACCGCTTCGCCCAGGGTGGGGTGGGCGTGGATGGTGTGGGCCACATCCTCCAGGCGCGCGCCCATTTCCAGGGATTGGGCAAAGGCGGCGACCAGTTCGGCTACGCCTTGGCCGACGGCTTGCCAGCCCAGGATGAGGTGGTCGCTCTTGCGGGCCACGACGCGCACGAAGCCGCCGGTGGCCTCCAGCGTCATGGCCCGGCCATTGGCAGCGAAGGGGAAGGTGGAGGTGATGGCCTCCACACCCGCCGCCTCGGCCTGGGGCGGGGTTTGGCCAACCACCACCACCTCGGGGTCGGTAAAGCACACGGCTGGGATGGCCATGGGCTCAAAGCGCCGGTTCTTGCCGGCAATTTGCTCGGCCACGCATTCGCCCTGGGCCATGGCGCGGTGGGCCAGCATGGGTTCGCCGGTCACGTCGCCAATGGCCCAGACATTGCGCATGGAGGTGCGGCAATGCGCATCGACCGCGACAAAGCGCCCGGCCATGTCCAGCTGCAGCCCTTCCAGGCCAAAGCCCTGGGTGCGCGGGCGGCGGCCCACGGCGACCAGCACGCGCTCGGCCGGCAGGGCAAATTCGTCGGCCCGGGCATTGCGCACATGCACGCCCTGCTGCGCGTCGTAGCCGGCCACGCTGCAGCCCAGGTGCAGCACTACGCCGCTGCGCTTGAGGGCTTCCAGCACGGGCTGGGTCAGTTCTTCGTCGTAGCTGGGCAGCACGCGCTGGGCGGCTTCCACCACGGTGACTTCCACGCCCAGCTTGCGGTAGGCCATGCCCAGCTCCAGGCCGATATAGCCTGCGCCAACCACGACCAGCCGCTTGGGCAGCACATCGGGCGAGAGCGCATCGGTGGACGACCAGATGGCTCCGCCATTGCTGCCAAAGGGCATGGACGGCAGCGACACCGGCTCGGAACCCGTGGCCAGCAGCAGATGCTCGCAACGCACGCGCACCGGTTCACCGCCGTCGTGCGGGGTGATGACGGCGGTTTTGCCATCCTCAATCTGCGCCCAACCGCGCTGCACCTGCACCCCGGCCTTGCGCAGCAGCGCCCCGACACCGCCAGACAGGCGGGCGACGATGCCATCCTTCCAGCGCACGGTTTGCGCAATGTCGATCTGCGGATTGGCCACCTTGATGCCCAGGGGCGAGGTGCCCGCGCCGAACTGGCGGGCGTGCGCAAACTCTTGCGCCGCATGGATCAGCGCCTTGGACGGGATGCAGCCAATGTTCAAACAGGTGCCGCCCAGGCTGGCCCCTTCGGCCAGCACCGTAGGAATGCCCAGTTGCCCGGCGCGGATGGCGGCCACGTAGCCGCCGGGGCCGCCACCGATGACGAGCAGTTTGGTGGAAATTTCTTTCATCTTTTTATCCTCTCCCGGTTAATCGATAAACAGCAGTGCCGGGGTTTCCAGCAGGGCGCGGATGGCCTGGATGAATTGCGCCGCATCCATGCCATCGACCACGCGGTGATCGAAGGACGAGGACAGGTTCATCAGCTGCCGCGCCACGACCTGGCCGTTTTTCAGCATGGGGCGCTCGACCATGCGGTTTACGCCGACGATGGCCACCTCCGGATGGTTGATCACCGGGGTGCTGACGATGCCGCCCAGCGCCCCCAGGCTGGTCAGGGTGATGGTGGAGCCGGTCAGCTCCTCGCGGCCCAGCTTGCCGGTTTTGGCCCCCTCGGCCACGCGGGCGATACCGGCGGCGCTGGCCCACAGGTCCAGGCTTTCGGCATGGCGCAGCACGGGCACCATCAGGCCGCCGTCGGTCTGCGCGGCAATGCCCAGGTGGACGGCTTCGAAGCGGGTAACCACGCCGGCATCGTCGTCATACCGGGCGTTGATCTGCGGAAACTGGCGCAGCGCCAGCACCATAGCGCGGGCCAAAAACGGCAGCAGCGTGAGCTTGCCGCGCGTAGCACCGTGGATTTTGTTGAGCTGCTGGCGCAGTGCCTCCAGCTCGGTCACGTCCACTTCTTCCACATAGCTGAAGTGCGGGATGCGGCGCTTGGCCTCCTGCATCTTCTGCGCAATCTTGCGGCGCAGGCCGATGACGGGAATCACCTCCTCGCCGTGGCGCTCAACATACTGCGGGTTGCCCCCCAGCACCGGGCCCTGGCCAGCGGCAAAGGCTTCCAGGTCGGCGTGGGAAATCTGCCCGGCCGGGCCGCTGCCGTGTACCAGGCGCAAGTCCACCCCCATGTCCAGGGCGCGGCGGCGCACCGAGGGCGCAGCCAGCGGGCGCTCCCCTTCCTTGCGGACCTGGGCCACGGGGGCGTGGGCGGCAGGGCGGGCCGGCGGGACAGATGCTTGTTTAGGAGCTTGTACCGCTGGTATTGCAATGTTTTCAGATGCTTTTGTATCTGATTGCTTTGATTTTTCTGCGGGAGCAGCTGCAATTTGTGTAGCTGGTGCAGTAGCTTGCGCCGGTGCAGCATCTTCTTTTAAGTTGCCTTCGCCCTCGACTTCCAGGCGGATCAACTCAGCACCGACCGAAATCATCTGCCCCACGGCCGCGCCCAGGGCAATCACTTTGCCATGCACATGGCAGGGAATTTCCACGCTGGCCTTGTCGGTCATGACATCGGCCACGGGCTGGTCTTCCTTGACGTTTTCACCCAGCGCGACGTGCCAGGCAACCAGTTCCACCTCAGCAATGCCCTCGCCGATATCGGGCACGCGAATAACGTAAATACCCATTTTTTATGCCTCCACTGCGCGTTGCAAAGCCGCACCCACACGGGCAGGGCCAGGAAAGTAAGCCCACTCTTGGGCGTGCGGGTAGGGGGTGTCCCAGCCCGTCACGCGCTCAATGGGCGCTTCCAAGTGGTAGAAGCAGTGCTCTTGCACCAGGGCCACCAGCTCGGCACCAAAGCCGCTGGTGCGCGTGGCCTCGTGCACGACCACACAGCGGCCGGTTTTTTTGACCGATTCGACGATGGTGTCCAGGTCCAGCGGCCACAGGCTGCGCAGGTCAATCACCTCGGCATCGATGCCGGTTTCGCGCGCGGCGCACTCGGCCACCCAGACCATGGTGCCGTAGGCCAGCACGGTGACGGCCTTGCCGGGGCGAAAGATCGCCGCCTTGTCCAGCGGCACGGTGTAATAGCCTTCGGGCACCTTGCCCAGCTCGTGCTTGTTCCAGGGCTGCACCGGCCGGTCGTGGTGGCCGTCAAAGGGGCCGTTGTACAGGCGCTTGGGCTCCAGGAAGATCACCGGGTCGTCGCACTCCATCGAGGCAATCAGCAGCCCCTTGGCATCAATCGGGTTGCTGGGCATGACGGTGCGCAGACCGCTCACATGGGTGAACACCGCCTCGGGGCTTTGGCTGTGCGTTTGCCCGCCGTAGATGCCGCCGCCGCAGGGCATGCGGATGGTGATGGGGGCAAAAAAGTCGCCCGCCGAACGGTGGCGCAAGCGGGCCAGCTCGGAGACGATCTGGTCGTATGCCGGGTACACGTAATCGGCAAACTGGATCTCGACGGCCGGGCGCAGGCCGTAGGCGGCCATGCCAATGGCGGTGCCGACGATGCCGGCCTCTGAGATGGGCGCATCAAAGCAGCGCGTTTTGCCGTATTTTTTCTGCAAACCTTCGGTGACGCGGAACACGCCGCCGAAGTAGCCCACGTCCTCGCCATAGACGATCACGTTGTCGTCCTTGGCCATCATCACGTCCAGACCCGAGCGCAGCGCCTGGATCATGGTCATGGAAGAAGCCGCCTGCGCCTCTTGCGGGGCGGCGGCGTTGCTGGTCATTTCGCTCATGGCTTACACCCCCATCTGCTGGCGCTGCCGGCGCAAGTGCTCCGGCATTTCTTTATAGACATCGTCAAAAATGGTCGCGGCGCTGGGCACGCGGCCATCGAGCAGGCTGCCGTAGCTTTCGGCCTCTTTTTGCGCGGCCAGCACTTCAGCTTCCAACTCCTGCTGGGCCTGCGCATGCTGTTCCTCGCTCCACTCGCCAATCACGATGAGGTGTTGTTTCAGGCGCTCGATCGGGTCGCCCAGGGGGAAGTGCTTCCAGTCGTCGGCCGGGCGGTATTTGCTTGGGTCGTCCGAGGTGGAATGCGGCCCGGCACGGTAGGTTTCCCACTCGATCAGCGTCGGGCCGTTATTCGTGCGGGCACGCTCTGCGGCCCATTGCGAGGCGGCGTACACGGCCAAAAAGTCGTTGCCATCGACGCGCAGCGAGGCAATGCCCACCCCCACACCGCGCTGGGCAAAGGTGGTGCCCTCGCCCCCGGCAATCGACTGGAAGCTGGAGATGGCCCACTGGTTGTTCACCACGTTCACGATGACGGGGGCCTTGTACACGTGGGCAAAGGTCAGCGCGGTGTGAAAGTCCGACTCGGCCGTGGAGCCGTCGCCAATCCAGGCCGAGGCGATCTTGGTATCGCCCTTGATGGCCGAGGCCATGGCCCAGCCCACTGCTTGCGGCACCTGGGTGGCCAGGTTGCCGGAGATGGAGAAAAACCCGGCCCGCTTGTACGAATACATCACCGGCAACTGGCGGCCCTTGTTCGGGTCGCGCACGTTGCTCATGAGCTGGCACATCAGCTCGACCATGGAGATGTCGTCGCGCGAGAGCAGCAGCCCCTGCTGGCGGTAGGTGGGAAAGTGCATGTCCCCCTCTTGCAAGGCGGCCGCCTGCGCCACGGCGATGGCTTCCTCACCCAGGCACTGCATATAAAAAGAAAGTTTTTTCTGCCGCTGGGCCAGCACCATGCGGGCATCAAAGATGCGCGTCTTCATCATGGCTTTGAGCCCTCGGCGCAGGCGCTCCGGGTGGATGGCCGGGGCCCAAGGGCCTTGCGCCTTGCCCTCATCATCCAAAACGCGCACCAAGCTGGTGGCCAGGTCAGCGGTTTGCGCAGCGGGGGTGTCTGTGGGGGGCCTGCGCACCGCGCCTGCGGGCGAGACCATGAGGTAGGAAAAATCGGTTTTTCCGCCCGGCCGGCCGGTAGGCTCGGGCACGTGCAGCCGTAACGCTGTCATAGAGTAATCTCCTTGCACGGGTTGCGTGCGTGTGAATAGCCACCAAAGCGCGGTACTTGTGGCACAGCACTTTGGCAATACTGGCCACGCCAGTGGCGATGATTGTCAATAAAAACCACTGTTAATGGCTATCTGGTTTCCCCTGGATTGAAAAGCCCAAAAGCACGGCCTGGAGTACTCCAAAAATATGGTAAGAAAAACAGGGAAAATGTCCGCTTTACGGCTTTCCTTTGTCTTTTCGTCTTTCCTTTGCCTTTGAGACTCACCATGAACGCTCCCGCCTCTTTTGCCTCTATGCCCGATGCCCAGGGATTTTTTGGCCCCTACGGCGGCCAGCTCGTCCCGCCCCACCTTAAAGAGGCCATGGATGCCATCAACGCCGCCTACGCTGAAATCACCCAGCGGCAGGATTTTCAGGATGAATTGGCCCAGCTGTTTGCCGACTATGTGGGCCGCCCCAGCCCCATTTTTCACGCCCGCCGCCTGTCGCAGCAACTGGGCGGAGCGCAAATCCACCTCAAGCGCGAAGACCTCAACCACACCGGGGCGCACAAAATCAACCACTGCCTGGGCGAGGCGCTGCTGGCCAAATTCATGGGCAAGAAAAAGGTGATCGCTGAAACCGGCGCAGGCCAGCACGGCGTGGCGCTGGCCACGGCCTGCGCCTTGGTGGGCATTCCCTGCGAAATTCACATGGGCCAGGTCGATATCGAGAAAGAGCACCCCAACGTCACCAAGATGCGCATCCTGGGCTGCAAGCTGGTGCCCGTAACACGCGGTGCCGCCACGCTCAAGGAAGCGGTGGACAGCGCATTTGAGGAATACCTCTCCAACCCCACCGACTACCTCTACGCCATTGGCTCGGTGGTGGGCCCGCACCCCTTCCCGATGATGGTGCGCGACTTCCAGTCCATCGTGGGCCGCGAAGCGCGCGAGCAGTTCCTGGCCAAGCACGGCAAGCTGCCCGATTGCGTCACTGCCTGCGTGGGCGGCGGCAGCAACGCCATGGGCATGTTCACCGCGTTCTTGAACGACGCCAGCGTGCAGCTGGTCGGCGTGGAGCCGGGCGGCGAAGGCACCGACAAACCGGGCCGCCACGCCGCCACCTTGACCATGGGCCAGCCTGGCGAAATTCACGGCATGAAGTGCTACGTGCTGGAAGATGCCGACGGCCAGCCCGCCGCCGTGCACAGCATCGCCTCGGGCCTGGACTACCCCGGTATTGGCCCGCAGCACAGCTACCTGAAAGACCTGGGCCGCGTGCAGTACGAAACGGCAGACGATCAGGAAACGCTCAACGCCTTCATGCAGCTATCGCGCGTGGAAGGCATCATCCCCGCGCTGGAAAGCGCCCACGCCGTGGCCTGGGCCATGCGCGTGGCCCCAACGCTGCCCGCCGATTGCCACATCCTGCTCAACCTCTCGGGCCGTGGCGACAAGGATGCCGACTACGTAGCAAAAAAGCTGGGCCTGTGAGCGCTGCGCTCACACTGACATCTGTGCACCTCCCCATGCGCTTGCGCCCACCCGCCGCATGATGGTGCCCACCCACTTGGCCGCCGGCTTGTTTTCCGGGGCCGGGGCCGTCGCCTGGCTGCAGGTGCCGCCAGTGCCCACCGTTTGGTTGCTACTGGGGGCCCTGATTGGTGCCCTGCTGCCCGACATCGATCACCCTAAAAGCTGGCTGGGGCGGCGCCTGCCTTTGCTATCGCTGCCCCTGTCGGCCATCTTTGGGCACCGGGGCATCACCCACAGCCTGCTGGCTGTGGTGGGCGTAGTCTGGGCACTGCAACAAGCCCTGACACAGTGGAACGCGATCCACCACGGGCATTGGCACTGGGTCGGTGTGGGCGTGGCGGTGGGCTACCTCAGCCACCTGCTGGGCGACTTCGCCACCCACGGCGGCGTGCCGTGGTTGTGGCCGTTCAAGAAGCGCTTTTCCCTGCCGCTGACCTTTCGCTCCGGCAGCTGGTTTGAGCGCATGCTGTTCTTCGCCTTCGGGACGGGCACGCTGTACCTGCTCATCCTGCGCTTTGCGCCCTGGGCGCTGCACGACGCACTGGCCCTGTGGCAACAGTTCAGCGCGTAAGAACGTGTTCATGGTCTCGAATGAAGGTGTGGGGGATGCGGTTCGGGATGGGTTGCGAGGCGCAAACCACAGCAATAGCTTGGCTATTGCGAGGATTTGCAACGACGCAGACCGCCCGAAGCCGCGCCCGCACACCCATGAGGAGATCGTGAACACGTTCTTAGGCCTGCGCCTTGAGGGCTTCCCAGCACCCAACACCCAAGGCCGTGGCCTAGCGCAGCAGCGCCGTCAGCGCGGGCTCCAGGCGCGGGTAGCGCCAGTCAAAGCCGCTGGCCTGGGTGCGCTGGGGCTGCAGGTGCTGGCCGCCGAGCAGCAGCACCGACATCTCGCCCAGCGCCAGGCGCAGCGCCCAGGCCGGTGCGGGCAGCAGGGTGGGGCGGCGCAGCACTTTGCCCAGCGTGCGGGTGAAGTCGCTGTTGCGCACCACCTCAGGGGCGCAGGCGTTGAAGGCGCCCTGGGCGTCGTCGCGCTGCAGCAGGTGGTCGAACAGGGCCACCAGATCGTCCAGATGAATCCACGGCATCCACTGCTGGCCGCTGCCCAGGCGCCCGCCCAGGCCCAGTTTGAACGGGGGCACCAAGCGGGCCAGCATGCCGCCCTTAGGGGCCAGCACGGGGGCAATGCGCAGCCGTACCACGCGCACGCCGTGGGTGCTGGCGCGTTCGGCCTCTTGCTCCCAGGCCATGCACAGGGTGCTGCCAAAGTCTTTGCCGCCAGGGGGGCTGGCTTCGGTGAGCGGCGTATCGCCCTGGTCGCCATACCAGCCGATGGCCGAGGCCGACAGCAGCACGCGCGGTGCGGTGGGCTGCTGGCCCATCCAGTCCACCAACTGGCGCGTCAGCTCCACACGGCTGCGCCACAGCAGTTCGCGGCGCGCTGCCGACCAGGGCCGGTCGGCAATGGGTGCGCCGGCCAGGTTCACCACGGCATTAAAGGGCTGGGCAGCGCTGAGTTCTTCCAGCCGCTGCACGCTGCGCGCGCCGCTGCACAGGCGCTGCACTTTGCGCGGGTCGCGGCTCCAGACCCACAGCTCGTGGCCTTGGCGTTGCCAGTGCTGGCACAGGGCCTGGCCAATCAGGCCGGTGCCGCCGGTAAGCAGGATGCGCATGGGGTTCTCCTTGGTGCGGTGGGAAAAAGGTGGGGAAAGGGGGGGGCAAAAAAATTACCAGGGCAGACGCTGGCCATCGTAGGCCCAGAAGCCGCCGCTGTCTGCGGGTTGCAGTGTGTCCAGCACGGCCAGCAGGTCGCGCGCAGCCTCGGTAGGAGGTCGGCCAATTTCTGCGCCGCGAAACGGTGCCGACAGGGCCGAATCCACCGTGCCCGGGTGCAGGGCTGCCAGCACGGCCTGCGGGTGGGTGCGGGCCACTTCGATCGACGCAGTTTTGAGCAGCATGTTCAGCGCGGCCTTGGAGGCGCGGTAGCTGTACCAGCCGCCCAGGCGGTTGTCGCCGATGCTGCCCACCTTGGCCGACAGCACCGCCAGCAGGCTGCGCTCGCCTTTGGCCAATAGCGGTGCGAAGTGCGCCAGCACCAGGGCCGGGCCGATGGTGTTGGTGGCGAAGCTGGCCGCCATATGCGTGGCATTCAGCTCGGCCAGGCGTTTTTCCGGGCCGCCGGTGGGGCCGGTGAGCATGCCGGTGGCCACCACGATCAGGTGCCAGGGGCCGAGCGGGCGCAGGGCCTGGGCGGCTGCGGCAATGCTGTCGGGCGCAGCAAAGTCGATGGCGGGGTTGCTGTGGCGGCTCAGGGCGCAGACTGCCGCGCAGCGCGGGTCGGCCTGCAGTTGCGCCACCAGGGCAGCGCCGATGGCCCCCGTGGCACCCACGACCAGGGCGCGGTAAGCCGTGGCCAGCGAGGGCAGGGTGGGTGGCAGCTGCGCCGGGGTTGTGGTGGGGTTCATGGGCGGCTCCACAGGCGTTGGTAGGCCCCGTCGGGGTCGTAGGTGGCGGCCTGCTGGATGGGGTCAAAGCGGCGGCCGCCGCGCGGGTCGGTGCCCCGGCCTGCGATGTACAGCCAGTTGCCCTGGTTGCTGTACACGTCGTAGTCGAGCAACTGCGCCTCAAACCACGCGGCACCAGCGCGCCAGTCGCAGGCCAGGTCGTGGATCAAATAGCTGGCGGCCACCTGGCGCAGGCGGTTGCTGAGGTAGCCGGTGGCGGCCAGCTCGCGCATGGCGGCATCTACCAGGGGCTGGCCAGTGCGCCCGGCGCACCAGGCGGCAAAGCGCTGGTCATCGTGCGGCGTGGCCCGCGCTGGGCCCAGGCCGCGCGCCCGGTACAGCGCAGGGCCGTGCTGCAGGTGCAAAAAACGGAAATAGTCGCGCCACAGCAGCTCAAACCACAGCCAGTAGCTGCCATCGCTGGCACCGTGCTCGGCTTCAAACTGCCGCAGCTGGGCCATGGCCTGGCGCGGCGAGAGCGCCCCCGTGGTCAGCCAGGGCGACCATTTGCTGGAGTAGTCCAGCCCCAGCAGATCGTTGCGCGTGCGCTTGTAGCTGTGGGGCAGTCCGCGCGCCAGATACTGCTGCAGGTGGGCCAGCGCGGCTGCTTCGCCGCCGTGCAGAGCGCCTTGCAGATAGGGGAAGGCGCTGCGTGCATCGGCGGCGGGTGGCGTTCCTGCCAACGCTGCCAGGGTCTGTGCTGAATCGTCCAGCCATGCGTTGGGCACACCCGGTGGCGCTGGGGGTAACGCGGCAGGTGGTGGCAGCGGCGCGGCGGGTTGCAGCCCTACCTGTTCAATCTGCTGGCGAAACGGCGTGAACACCGCAGGCAGACGCTGCACCGGCCAGGGCAGGTGCTGCGGGTGCAGCAGGCTGCTGTGCCACACGGTGCGCACCTGCAGGCCCGCGGCGCGCAGGGCGGCGACCTCGGCCTGCTCCTCGGGGGCGGCAATGTCTTCACAGACGATGGTGCTGGCACCGACGGCGCGCGCTAGGGCAGGCAGGGCGCTGGTGGCGGGTTGATTCAAAATCAATAGCTGTATGCGCTTATCCAGTAAGCCTTTTAGTAGGTTTTGGATGGTGTTTGCCAGCCAGGCACGGCGGTGCGGGCCGATGCGGGCAAAGCCCCAGGCGGTGGTGGCTTGCACATCGGGCAGGCAGACCACGGGCAACAGGTGCTGCGCGCCCAGCTGGCAGGCGGCGTGCAGTGCGCTCTGGTCGTGCAGGCGCAGGTCGTTGCGAAACCAGAACAGCACCGTGCTCATGGCTGGGCTCCGGCACTGCCAGCCGTGGGGGTGGCACTGCGCTGGCGGCGGCAGCGCTCGGAGCAGTACTTCACCTCGTCCCACACCTTGGCCCATTTTTTGCGCCAGGTGAAGGGGCGGCCGCAGCACTGGCAGGGCTTTTCGGGCAGGTAGGGTTTGCGGTGCATGGGGGGCGTCCTGTGTCCTGGGGCGTGATTTATGCCGTGCGCGTTGCCAGCGTGGTGTGTACGCGCTGGGCCAGATGGCGGCCACTGAGCCAGGCGCCTTCTACGGTGCCGTTGTGCAGCCAGTCGCCGCACAGGCCCAGCCCGGTCTCTGGCTGCCACCAGCCATCCACATGCAGCGGCGGTGCGGTGTCGGCATACAGCCAGCGGTGGGCGGTGGCCTGCACGCTGGCCGGATCGGGGCCGCCCAGCTGGGCAAACGCCTGCAGCAGGGCGGCGGTGACGGCGGCGGCCTCGTCGTGTACGTGCGCCTCGCTCCAGGCGTGGCTGGCGTGCAGCAGCCAGGTTTCGGGGCCGCTGCGCCCGGGTTTGCTGCTGTCGCGTGCGATCCAGCGCAGGGGGCTGTGCTCGACAAAGCAGCCATCCACGGGCAGGGGCACCGGCTGCGGGCAGCGCACCATGACCGACCAGCAGGCACGCATGGGGGCGCTGCGTGCCAGGGTGGCGGCCTCGGGGGTGACCGCCTCCAGCAGGGGCGCAGCCTGGGGCGCAGGCACGGCCAGCAGCACGGCTTGGTAGCGCTGCGCTTCGGGGCCATGCTCGGGGCTGTGCAGCTGCCAGCCAGCACCGGTCGGGGCTTGCAGCGGTTGCACGGTGGTTTGCCACTGAAAGCGCACGGGCTGGGGCAGCTGCTCCATGTGGCGCACCAGGTGCGCGGCGGGCGAGGTCATGCGCGGGGTGCCGACAAAGCGCTGCAAGGCGCTGTCGTGCAGCACAAAGCGTTGGCCATCGTGCGTGCCGATGCGGCCTTGCCACAGCGCGGCTGCGCCGGCGTGCTCCCACTCGGCCACCTGGGCGCGAAAGTGCGTATCCCGCGCGGTGAAGTACTGGGCGCCGTGGTCGCACTGCCACTCGGTGCTGGCATCGCTGCTGCGGCGCGTGCTCATGCGCCCCGAAGGGCCACGGCTTTTGTCAAACACGTGCACGCGGTGGCCCGCCTGGGCCAGAAACTGCGCACACGTCAGCCCGGCCAGGCCTGCGCCCACGATGGCAATCGGCAGGCCCGCTGGGGGAAGGGAGTGGGTCACGGTTGTTGTCATGGTTGTGGTCATGGCAGAGGGGTTAGCGGGCATCCGCAGGATCGGTGCGCGTGTGCGTTACCCAGATGAAGGCCTCGGTGTTTACGCCCAGGGCCTGGGCACGTTGCACGATGGCGGCTTGGGTGTTGGGGGGGAGGGTCTTGTCGCGCGCCAAAATCCAGGCGTAGCTGGTATCAGGCCCCAGCACCAAGGCCCAGCGGTAATCGGGGTCGAGTGCAGCCACGTGGTAACCGCCATAAAACGGACCAAAAAACGACACCTTGAGCGAGCCGGTGGTGGGCGCGCCCGTGAACAGGGCTTTGCCCACGGCTTCACTCCAGCGATTTTGTTTGGTGTGAAAGCCACGATTGACCACGCGCACGCTGCCATCGGCCTGGGGTGTGTAGAAGGCGGATACATCGCTCATGCCACGTTCGAACGCGTGGTCCAGCCGCGCAATCTCGTACCAACGACCCTGGTAGCGCTCCAGCGAAAACGGCGTGACCGCCGTCACCCCTGCGGGCGGCGTGGTGCTGCCACAGCCCGCCACCAGGGCCAGGGCCAACGCCAGCAGGGGCCGCCTGGGGCACCACGCCAGCCAGGGCCGCGTTTGCTTGCGCGGCGGGGCCAGAGGGGCGAGGGCAAAGGGGGCAGGGGGGTGCGCAGTGGCCATGGTGGTCTCCTGGGTCAAAGGGAAGAATGGGTACTGCGCCACTGCAGGACCAGGGGCTTGAGCGCCGACAGTGGCAGCGTGGCGGTGATGCCTTCCAGCGGCTTGTGGTACAGCGCGGGGCAGGAGCCGCCCACCCACAGCGCAATCCGGGAGGGCAGCTGCGCGCGCAGCTCGCGCAGGTTGGCCAGCACCACGGGGCCGTTTTGCGCGGCGGAAAAACTCAGCAGCACCACATCCACCCGGTGCGCTTGGGCGGCCTGCACCACGTCCAGCAAAGGCGTTTGGGTGCCCAGGGACACACAAGTGCAGCCCTCCAGCACCAGCATCGCCTCCACCATCAGTAGGCCCAGGCCATGCAGCTCTTGCGGCAAGGTGGTGAGCAGCACTTTGGGCCCCAAGGCCGGGGGCGAACCATGCAGCGGAGCGAGCGAGGCAATCGCCTGGCGCAGCACGCCGGTTATGACCTCGGTGTACAGGTGTTCTTCAAAAATTTCAAACCGCCCCTGCACCCACGCCTCGCCCACGGCCACCGTGAGCGGGGCCACCAGTTCGGTGATGAACGGCCCCAGGCCCATGCGCATTTGTGCGTGGTGCAGGGCATGGCGCAGCCCCTGGGGGTCGTGGGCGGCAATCGTGTCCAGCAGGGCCGACAGCTCGGCGGGATGGGATGGCAGGGTGGTGCTGTTTGTCTTAGACAAATTTGCGCTGCTGGCCTGGCTGTGTTGGGACAAAAGCTGGGTCAGTGCTGCCGCATCCAGCCCCACGACCTTGCTGGGGCGCAGGCCAGCATCGAGCAGACGGCGCACCAATTGCAGCCGCTGCACCTGCTCTGCAGGGTAGATGCGGTTGCCACTGGCATCGCGCAGGGGTTGCGGAAAACCATAGCGCTTCTCCCAGACACGCAGAGTGTCTTTGGCCAATCCAGTCTCTCGTTCGACAGCCGCAATGGGCAGACCAGCTTCGGTCGAGGTGAAGGCAGGGGTGTTCATGCAGTGGCCTTTGGGTAAAGCGGACAGAAGAGGAAGGGAAGCCGTGCAGGGAGTGTCATGGACAAAATTGTGATTTTTTAAAATTGTCTAGGACAAAATTATTTTTGTCTAGTACAGTAGCCATCTTATCAGCCCCACACAGCGCCCCTGGCGGGTGTTTGCAGATTGCGAGTCGCTATGAAAATTGCTGTCATTGGTTCGGGAATTTCGGGTTTGGCCGCCGCCCACCGGTTGCGCCAACAGGCACGGGTCAGCGTGTTTGAAGACGGCAACTACTTTGGTGGCCACACGCACACGGTGGATGTGACGCTGCCCAATGCGCAGGGGCAGCCGGTCACCCATGGTGTGGACACGGGCTTTTTGGTGTTCAACGAGCGCACGTATCCCGGCCTGATCGCTTTGCTCGATGAGCTGCAGGTGCCCAGCGCCCATTCGGACATGTCGTTTTCTGTGCAGGTGCCCGGCGCAGGTGCGCTGGGGGCCCAGGCGCTGGAGTGGAGCGGTTCCAACTTGGCCACGGTATTTGCCCAGCGGCGCAACCTGCTGCGCCCGCGCTTTTGGGGCATGTTGCGCGAGCTGCTGCGCTTTAACCAACTGTGTACCACCCTGGCCGAATCGGGTGAAGAGGCGGCGCTGGCCCAGCCACTGGGCAATTTTTTGGCGCAGCACGGCTTTGGCACGGCCTTTCGCGATTGGTATTTCCTGCCCATGCTGGGCTGCATCTGGAGCTGCCCGACCGACCAAATGCTGCGCTTTCCGGTGGCCACCATGATCCGTTTTTGCCACAACCATGGCCTCATCCAAGTGAGCAACCGGCCGCAATGGTTCACCGTGGCCGGTGGTGCGCGCCAGTACGTGGACAAGCTGCTGCGCGGTTTGGATGCGCGTTTGGGCGTGCCGGTGCAGCGCATCGTGCGCGATGCCGCTGGCGTGCAGGTGCATACCGATGGCCACAGCGAGCGCTTTGACGCTGTGGTGCTGGCCGTGCACAGCGATCAGGCGCTGCGTCTGCTGGCCCAACCGACGGCACAAGAAAGCCAGGTGCTGGGCGCCATCCGCTACCAGCCCAACCGTGCCGTGCTGCATACCGACGATAGCGTGATGCCGAACCGACGCAGCGCCTGGGCGGCCTGGAACTACGAGCGTGCTGCCAGCAGCCAGCAGGAATCGGCGCGTGTGTGCCTGCACTACTGGCTCAACCGCCTGCAGCCCTTGCCGTTTGCGCAGCCGGTGCTGGTGTCGCTCAACCCAGCACGCCCGATGGCGCGTGACAAAGTGCTGGCCGAGTTCGACTACGACCACCCCGTGTTCGACCTGCCCGCCATTGCGGCGCAAGACCAGGTGCCCCAACTGCAAGGCACACAGCGCACCTGGTACTGCGGTGCCTGGACGGGCTATGGCTTTCATGAAGATGGCCTGCAGTCGGGCTACCGCGCCGCCGATTTGTTGCTGCAGCAGCTGCAGCGCCGGGAGGCTGCATGACCGCCCCTGCCCCTGCGCTGGCCGCCCACCAGCCCCACATTGGCTTTGGCCATGTGTGGCACACCCGGCTGCGCCCACGCCGCCACCGTTTCATCGTGCCAACATTTTTTCTGCTGCTGCCCATGCGCACGCTGCGCGCGCAACCCGAAGCGGCAGGCGTGCTGGCGCTGAACCGGCCCGGTGCGCTGGCCTTTCGCGATGCCGACCACGGCGATGGCCGCAGCCCCGAGCAAGGCGGTGCCCTGGCCTGGCTGGAAGCGTTGCTGCACAGCGAGGGCATCGACGGTGTGGATGGAGAAATCTGGCTGCATTGCTACCCACGCGTGCTGGGCTACAGCTTTAAGCCCGTGAGTTTTTGGTACTGCCACCGCGCCGATGGCAGCCTGCGCGCCATCGTGGCCGAGGTGAACAACACCTTTGGCGAGCGCCATGCCTACTTGCTCGATGCACCGCAGTACGGCCAGGAGCTGCGCGCGCGCAAGGTGTTCCATGTATCGCCGTTTTGCCCGGTGGAGGGCGACTACCGCTTTGAGTTCAAGCGTGGCGGTGCCCAGGGCCTGCACTCCACACGGGTGCGCATCGACTTTGACGATGCCCAAGGCCCGCTAGTACTCACCGGCGTGGCTGGGCGCTTGCAGCCGCTGGACGCCGCCAGCCGCCGCCGCGCACTGTGGCATTACCCGCTGCTCACGCTGGGCGTGATCGCTCGCATCCACTGGCACGCGCTGCTGCTGTGGGCCAAGCGCGCCCCCTTCCACCGCAAACCCGCGCCGCCCGCCCAGCCCGTGACCCGAGCTTCTGCCCCTTCCACCTCTGCTACGCCCTCCACGCCCTCCACGCCCTCCACGCCGAGCCTCTGACCATGAACACCACCACTGCCTCACCGTCTGCGCTTTCGCTGCCTGCCAACATGCCCGCTGCGGCACGCCAGGGCCTGCGCCTGCTGCAGCGCCTGCAGCACGGCACGCTGCACCTGGAGCTGCCCGATGGCCAGGTGTTGCAGTTGGGCAGTGGCCAGCACCCGCACGCCAGCATGTGTTTGCACAACTGGCAGGTGTTTGCTGCGGTGCTGCGCTCGGGCGACATTGGCCTGGCCGAAGGCTACATTGCCCAAGACTGGAGCACGCCCCACCTGGCCGACCTGCTGCGCCTGCTGATGGAAAACCGCCACGCGCTCGAATCGCTGGTGTATGGCGGCTGGTGGGGGCGGCTGGCTTACCGCCTGCGCCATCTGCTCAACCGCAACACCCGCGCGGGCAGCCGCCGCAACATCCACGCCCACTACGACCTGGGCAACGATTTCTACCGGCTCTGGCTCGATCCGAGCATGAATTACTCCAGCGCCTGGTTCCAGGGCGATTTGCAGGGGGACCTGACCCAGGCCCAGCACGCCAAAGTGCGCCGCGCTTTGCACAGCGCCGCTGTGCAGCCTGGCCAGCGCGTGCTGGAAATTGGTTGTGGCTGGGGCGCCCTGGCGGAAATGGCAGCCGGTGAGTTTCAGGCCCAGGTGACGGGCGTGACGCTGTCCACCGAACAGCTGGCCTGGGGCCAGCAGCGTATGCAGGCTGCGGGTGTGGCGCCGCAGGTGGATTTGCGCCTGCAGGACTACCGCGACATTCAAGACGCGCCGTTCGACGCCATTTGCTCGATTGAAATGGTCGAAGCCGTGGGCCAGGCCTACTGGCCCAGCTACTTTGGCACCGTGGCGCGTTTGCTGAAACCAGGCGGGCGCGCGTGCATCCAGAGCATCGTGATTGATGACGCGCTGTTCGAGCGCTACGTGCAGGGCAGCGACTTCATCCAGCAGTACATCTTCCCGGGCGGCTGCCTGCCCAGCCCGGCACGTTTTCGTGCGGCTGCCCAAGCGGCGGGCTTGCGCGTGGTGGAGGAGTTTGCCTTTGGCCGCGACTACGCCGAAACCCTGCGCCGCTGGCACCAGCGTTTCATCCAGCAGCGCAGCAAGGTGCAGGCCCAGGGTTTTGATGCGCGCTTTCAGCGCACCTGGGAGTTCTATTTGGCCTATTGCGAAGCAGGGTTTGATGCACGCAGTATTGACGTGGTGCAGTACACCTTGATCAAAGATGGAGAGCGCCCAGCATCCAGCGGCACATTGCTATAGATTTGAGTACTTTTCAGTCTGCTTTCGCCCAACTTTTCTCCCTAGGAGTTCTCCATGCTTTTTTCTCGTATGACCGTCGCAGCCCGCCTGTATGCCGGGTTTGGTTTGATTTTGGCGCTGCTGATCGTGGTCACGGGGGTGGCTGTGGTCAAAGTCAGCCGCATTGACCAAGCACTGCGCGACAACAACAACATCCACGTGCAGGTGCAGCGCTACGCCATCAACTTCCGTGGTTCGGCCCACGACCGCTCGATTGCCGTGCGCGATGTGGTGCTCAGCCCCACGCCTGCCGAGCGCGACAAAGAAATTGCCACCATCGCGGCGCTGGCCGATTTTTACGCCCAGTCGGCCACACCGCTGGAAAAACTGATCAACCGAGTGGGTGCGCCGCCTGAGCTGGCGCCGCTGTATGCCGGTATTCGCAGCGCTGAAGCCCAGGCCGTGGCCAGCACGCAGGCCATCATTGCGCAGGTGCAGGCCGGTGACGCGCAAGCCGCTCAGACGCTGTGGCAGCAGGCCAAGCCGCAGTACGTGCAGTGGCTGGCAGCCATCAACAAGCTCATCGACTTCAAAGAAGCACGCATTCAAGAGGCCAACCATAGTGCTATGCAAGAAGCGGATAGCTTTTTGAGTGTGATGTTCACCGCCCTGGCACTGGCGCTGGTGCTCAGCGCTGCCGTGGCCTGGACTGTGGCGCGCAGCATCGTGCGCCAGTTGGGCGCCGAGCCCGTGGCCCTGGCCGAAGTGGCCAGCCAAGTGGCCCAGGGCGATTTGCAACCGGTGCCCGGTACTGCCCAGGCCGAGCCGGGCAGCGTGCTGGCCTCGCTAGGGGCCATGCAAGCCAGCTTGGCGAGCGTGGTGGGGCAAGTGCGCCAGGCATCGAACGCCGTCACCGTGGGCTCGGAAGAAATTGCCGGGGGCAACGTCGGTTTGCTGCAACGCATCGAAGAGCAGGCGGCCAATTTGCAAAACGCGGCCTCGTCGATGGAGCAAATGACCGCCTCGGTCAAGCACAACGCCGATTCGGCCCGCCAAGCCACCCAGGTGGCGACCCTGGCCAGCGAAGCCGCGCACAAAGGCGGTGCCGTGGTGGCCCAGGTGGTCAGCACCATGGGGGAAATTACGGCCAGCAGCCACAAAATGGCCGACATCATTGGCGTGATCGACTCGATTGCTTTCCAAACCAACATCCTGGCGCTCAACGCGGCCGTGGAAGCGGCACGTGCCGGCGAACAAGGCCGTGGCTTTGCCGTGGTGGCCGGTGAAGTGCGCGCCCTGGCTGGGCGCAGTGCCGATGCGGCCCGGGAAATCAAGGGCCTGATTGACGGCAGCGTAGCCAAAGTGGAGCAGGGCGCACGCCTGGTGGAGGATGCCGGGGCCACCATGACCGACATCGTTGAGCAGGCCCAGCGCGTGGCCAGTTTGATTGCTGAAATCAGCACTGCCACGGCCGAGCAAACCGACGGCATTGCCCAGGTGGGCGAGGCCGTGGCGCACCTGGACCGCTCTACCCAGCAAAACGCGGCCCTGGTGGAGCAAAGTGCCGCCGCGGCACAGACGCTCAAGCAGCAGGCCGCGCAACTGGCCGAAACTGTGAGCGTGTTCCGCTTGGGGTTGGAAGCGACCGAGGCCAGCAGCAACGCTTATGCCAGCACCCAGCGCCGCCCAGGTGTGCCCGGGCGTGCTGCAAGTGCCGCACCGCGCTTGCCTGGGGCTTGAGTGGGTAGTATTTAATTAATAGCTGCTTGCGCTTGCTGTATATGCCGTTCAGCCCATTTTTATGCTTAAAACCCTGGCTGCGTGCCGTCGCCGCCAGCGGGGCGCTGGCCCTGGCGTTGCTGCACCCCGTGGCCGCGCAGGAGGGCGGTGCCGCGCCGCAGTGGCTGGACCAGTCGCTGGCCGGTGCCACGCTGGCGGGCGAGGGGCAGATGCGCTTTTTCGGTTTGCGCATTTATGACGCGTGGCTGTGGGTCAGCCCCGGGTTTGAGGCCAGCCGCTTTGGCGCGCACCCGCTGGCGCTGGAGCTGACCTACCACCGGGCTTTCACCGGTGCGGCGATTGCCCAGCGCTCGGTCGAAGAAATGCAGCGCCAGGCCAGCGTGCCACCCACCCAAGCACAGCGTTGGCAGCAGCGTCTGGCAGAGGTGCTCCCCGATGTGCAGCCGGGCGACCGGCTCACGGGCCTGTACCAGCCGGGCCAGGGGATGCGCTTGTGGCGTGGCAACCAGGAGCTGGCCATGATTGACGACGCTGAACTGGCCCGCCTGTTTTTTGGCATTTGGCTGGCACCGCAAACGTCCGAGCCAGCCCTGCGCAGTGCCTTGCTGGCCCGCAGCCCGGGAGCGACAGCGCCATGACGTTCTTGGCTACCTCTGCATCTGCACACACTGGGCCGTTGCCACGCTGGTGGTCGGGCCCGGCCTATGGCTTGCTGGGGTTGCCGTTGGCCTTTGTGGCCTTGCCGCTGTATGTGGTGTTGCCGCACCACTACGCCACCACCTTGGGCTTGCCGCTGGCCAGCGTGGGGGCGCTGTTGATGCTGGTGCGCCTGCTCGACGCTGCGGCAGAACCTTTGCTTGGCCGCTGGAGCGACCACCTGTACCAGGGGCCGCTGCGCATGGTGCTGTGGGTGGCGGGTGGCTCGGCCTTGGTGCAGCTGCTGGGCTTGGCCGGGCTGTTCTTTCCTGCGGTGCAGGGGCCGCAGGCGCTGGCCGCCTGGATGGTGGCGGGCCTGCTGCTGACCTGTTTGGCGCACAGCCAGTTGGTCATTGCCCACCAGGCCTGGGGTGTGCGCCTGGGTGGCGATGCCGTGCAGCGCAGCCATGTGGTGGCTTGGCGCGAAGGGCCGGGGCTGATCGGCGTGGTCATGGCCAGTGCGCTGTCGGTGGCCTGGGGTGCGCAGCCCATGTTGTGGGTGTTTGCCCTGGCGTTGTGGATGGGGTGGCTGGCCCTGTGGTGGGCACCGCGCCCGGTGGCTGCGCTGGCGCAGGGTGTGCCAGCCCGCTTGCCCTGGTCGGCCATTTGGCAGCCGCTGCGCGAAATGGCGTTTCGCCGTTTGCTGGCGGTGTTTGTCTGCAACGGCATTGCCAGCGCCATTCCGGCCGCGTTGATGTTGTTTTTTGCCCAGGACCGTCTGCAGGCCACGCAAGAGCAGATTGCGCTGTTTCTGGTGCTGTACTTTGTCAGCGGGGCGCTCTCTATGCCGGGCTGGTTGCGCGTGGTGCGCCGCTGGGGCTGCGCTGCCGCTGTTGCAGTGGGGGGGCTACAGCCCCGGCACCCTCGATGCCCAGGGGCTGCAGCGCCTGGCTTGGGCCTATGCGCTGCTGCCTTGCGCCCTCAAGCTGCTGGCCGCAGCGTTGCTCTACCGCTTGTTGATTCGCCCCTTTCCGCTGTTGCCTGACCCAGGAGTTGCCCCATGAAAACCCGCCGCCGCGCTTTATTCACCTTGCTTGCCGGTACGGCCGTGCTCACCGGCTGTGCCAGCCCCCAAGTGACCGACTACGCCCAGGAGCGCCCGCTGCTGGAGCTGGATCGCTATTTCACTGGCCGCGTCCTGGCCCATGGCGTTTTCCAAAAGCGCAATGGCGCAGTGGCCCGCCGCTTTACCGTGGTGATGGATTGCCATTGGGAGGGCAACCAGGGCGTGCTTGACGAGGCGTTTACCTATTCCGACGGCAGCACCGAGCGGCGCATCTGGCGCCTGACCAAGCATGCCGATGGCCGCTACACCGGGCGGGCCGACGATGTGGTGGGCGAGGCCCAGGGCCAGACCTCGGGCAACGCCTTTCGCTGGAACTACACCCTGCGCCTGCCGGTGGATGGCAAGGAGTACGAGGTGCAGTTTGACGATTGGATGTTCTTGGTTGATGACCGGGTGCTGCTCAACCGCGCCACCATGAGCAAATTTGGCGTCACCCTGGGCGAGGTGTTGCTCTCGTTCACCAAACAGTAAGGAGTGGCGCCATGCCTCTGAACCCTGCTATCCCCAACTGGCGCGGCAAGCGTGTGTGGCTGGTGGGTGCCTCCAGCGGCATTGGCCGCGCCGTGGCCGCGCAATTGCACGCCCAGGGCGCGCAGGTGATCGTCTCGGCACGCCAGCAGGCGCTGCTGGATGCGTTTGTGCAGCAGCACCCCGGTAGCCAGGCCCTGGTGCTGGACGTGACCGACGCCCAGGCAGTGCAGCGCGCTGCCCATCACCTGCAGGCGCAGGCGCCGCTGGATTTGGTGTGCTACTGCGCGGGCCACTACAGCCCCATGCGCGCCGACACGCTGGCCCTGCCCGAGCTGCTGCGCCACCAGCAAGTGAACCTGACCGGAGCGCTGCACCTGCTGGCCGCTGTGGTGCCGGGCCTGCTGGCCTCGGCCCAGGCCGGGCGCGCGCCGCACCTGAGCCTGGTGGCCAGTGTGGCGGGTTGGCGCGGTCTGCCGCAGAGCCTGGCCTATGGCCCGACCAAGGCAGCGCTCATTAACTTGGCCGAAACCTTGTTTTTGGACTTGCGCCCGCAAGGGGTGGGGGTGAGCGTGGTGAACCCTGGCTTTGTCGATACCCCGCTGACGCGGCAAAACGACTTCACCATGCCCGCCTTGCTCACCCCGGAGCAGGCGGCCCAGGCCATGCTGCGCGGCTGGGAGCGGGGTGATTTTGAGCTGCACTTTCCGCGCCGCTTCACCCTGTGGCTCAAGCTGCTGCGCGTGCTGCCGTACCGCTGGTACTTCCCTTTGGTGCACCGCATGACGGGGCTGTAACGCATGACGCACTTGCCCGATTCGCCCCATCTGCCCGGTGTGCCCGATGCCCAAGCCGCTGCCGCCCGGCTGGCCCAGCTCTACGAGCAGCTCACCCCCGCCCGGCTGGCGCAGCTGGACGACTACTACGCCCCCGATGCACGCTTCAAAGACCCGTTCAACGATGTGCAGGGCGTGCCCGCCATCCGCGCCATCTTTGCCCACATGTTTGAAAGCCTGGAGCAGCCGCGCTTTGTCGTCACCCAGCACGTGGCGCAGGGGCAGCAGGCCTTTTTGCAGTGGGAGTTTCACTTTCGCATGAAGCGCTGGCGTGCGCAGGTGCCGCAGTGCATCCACGGCGGCACGCTGGTACATTTCGATGCCCAAGGCCGCGTGACGCTGCACCGCGACTATTGGGACACCGCCGAAGAACTCTACGAAAAGCTGCCCGTGCTCGGGCGCTTGATGCGCTGGCTGCGCCAGGCCGGCTCCACCCCTTTGCCACCTTCGCCACCATGCTGACCCTGCACCACCTTGAGACTTCGCGCTCGCATCGTATTTTGTGGCTCCTAGAAGAGCTGGGCGTGCCTTACGAGCTGCGCCGCTATCAGCGCGATCCGGCCACCCGTCTGGCCCCGCCAGAGTTGAAAAAAATCCATCCGCTGGGCAAGTCGCCGGTGTTGACCGATGGCGAGCTGGTCGTAGCCGAGTCGGGTGCCATTTTGGAATACCTGGCCGAGTGCTACGGTGCGCAGGCGCCTGCCCAGCTGGCGCACCTGGAGCCCGCACGCGGCACGCCCGCGCATCGCCAGTGCCGTTTCTGGATGCACTACGCCGAAGGCTCGCTGATGAACTGGCTGGTGATGCAGCTGGTGTTTGACTCCATCCCACGCCAGCCCATGCCATTTTTCGTGCGCCCCGTGGCGCGGGCTTTGTGCGCTGGCGTGCAAGAAAAGCTGATCCAGCCCAACGTACAGGCCGCGCTGGCCTTCATGGAAAACCACTTCGCACAGCACCGCTGGTTTGCGGGCGAGCACCTGAGCCTGGCCGACTTTCAAATGAGCTTTGCCGTCGAGGCCGCGCTGGCGCGTGGTGCTGCGGCCAGCACCTGGCCGCATTTGCACGCCTACCTGCAGCGCATACAGGCCCGCCCGGCTTACCAGCAGGCACTTGCCAAGGGCGGGCCCGTACTGCCAGCCTGGTGAATGTTCACCTACTCCATGGGGGGGTGTTCACGCTGCCCTCCAAGGCCTTGGGCGGGGTAGCCCTGCGGTACGATGCGCGAATGGTTACACATCGCATTTCTTCTCTTGCGCCTTGCAAAGCTTGCCAGGATCGGCCGCCGCTGACGCTCGAGTTCAGCATGGCGTTTCAGCCCATCATTGATGTGCGCAGCCGCGAGGTGTTTGCCTACGAAGCGCTGGTGCGGGGCTTGGATGGCAGTGGCGCGGCCCACATCCTGGGCTAGGTGAACGACGACAACCGTTACCAATTTGACCAGGCTTGCCGCGTCAAAGCCGTGCGCCTGGCCGCCCAGCTGGGCATGGGCTGCCACGTCAGCATCAACTTTTTGCCCAATGCGGTGTACGAACCTGCCGCCTGCATTCGCACCACGCTGGAAGCCGCGCAGCAGCACCAATTCCCCACCGACCGCTTGATTTTTGAAATCACCGAAAACGAGCGTGTGGTGGACAAAGACCACCTCAAGCGCATCTTGCAAGAGTACCGGCGCCGCGGCTTCAAAACCGCGATTGACGACTTTGGCGCGGGCTACTCGGGCCTGAACCTGTTGGCAGAATTTCAACCCGACATCATCAAGCTCGACATGGAGCTGGTGCGCCACATTGACACCAACCCGGTGCGCCACGCCATCGTGCAGGGCATTTTGGGCGTGTGCAAGGCGCTGTCGATCGAAGTGATTGCCGAAGGCGTGGAAACGCTGGCCGAATACCGCACGCTACGCGCCCTGGGCATTCACTACTTTCAGGGCTATTTGTTTGCCAAGCCCGCGTTTGAGCAGCTGCCCGCCATCCACTGGCCTGAGGACTGAAGCCGCACGCGCTGGCGCCAGCGCTACGGCGCGACGGCGACTTGGTTGCGGCCGCTGGTTTTGGCGCGGTACAGCGCCTGGTCGGTGCGCCGCAGCAGCGTGGAGCTGCATTCGCCCGGCTGCCATGCGCCTACGCCCAAAGATAGCGTGATGCTGCCCACCACGGCATCCTGCTCCTGCGCCATGGCGGCACGGATGCGCTCGGCCAGTTCTTGGGCGGCCTCTAATCTGCAACCGGGCAGCACAATCAAAAACTCTTCGCCCCCCCAGCGGATCAGCGCATCGCCGCTGCGCACCTTGCGGCTGAGCAGCGTGGCGCAGCGCTGCAGCACCCGGTCGCCCTCATCGTGGCCAAAGCGGTCATTGATGGACTTGAAGTTGTCGATATCGGCCAGGATCAAGGCATAACTTTGGCACTCGATTTGTGCCGTCCGCTGGCAGCGCTCTAGCTGCTGCTCGCCAGCGCGGCGGTTGAGCAAGCCGGTCAGCGCATCGTGGTGGGCCTGCTCGCGCAGCTCTTGGGTGCGCGCTATCAGCTCAGTCACGTCTTTGGTCACACTGACGTAGTGCTGGGTGGCTCCGGCCTCGTCCCTGAGCGGGGTAATGGTCTGCGCCGCGTGGTAGATGCTGCCGTCTTTGCGCCGATTGGCAAAAGTGGTCTGGCAGCTGTCACCGCGTGCCAAGGCATCGCGCAGTTGGCTGTAGAAAGCGGGGGGGTGTTCGCCCGATTGCAAAAATTTGGGCGTACGTCCCAGTACCTCGTCGCTGCGGTAGCCCGTCAGGTCTTCAAAAGCCTGGTTGACGAACAAAATCTGCGCCTGCTCATCGGCGATCAGCACGGCATCTTGCGTGGCGTTCAGCGCGCGTGCCAGCAAGGCCTGGCGCTGCTCAGCGCGCACCCGTGCCGTGATGTCCTGTTGCACTGACACATAGGCTTGCACCTAGCCCTGGGCATCGCGCACGGGGGAAATGTTCCACTCCACCAAGTAGCTGCTGCCGTCCTTGCGGTAATTCACCGTAGAGCCCTGAAAAAACCGCCCTTGCTGCAAGCATTCGCGCAGCCGCTGCAGCACCTGAGGGTCGGTTTTAGGGCCTTGCAGCATGCGTGGTGAACGGCCCAGCAGCTCGGGGAGGGCATAGCCCGTCATGCGGCAAAACGCGGAGTTGCAATAAGTGATGAGTGGGCCCGCACCATCGCTGCCCGCACTGGTGATGACCACCGCATTGAATGCCTGCTCGACAGCGGTTTGTAGCAGCTGCGCCAGGTCAGGGCCTGGGGTTGCGGATGGGGCTGGCAAAGGGTTCATGGTGGGGGCGGAGTTCATAGCATGCATGCGGTGGGGGCCAAGCATACCAAGCTTGGCCTGATTCGCCTTGCTGGCCCGGTTTTCCTAGGCGCGGCACTGCCTTGGTGTGCATGCGCCTCCGCCATAATCCCCCACCATGCTGGCCTACATACTCAAACGCATTGTGCTGATGCTGCCCACGTTGCTGGGGGTGCTGCTGCTGACCTTTGTGGTGATTCAATTTGTCCCCGGCGGCCCGGTTGAGCAGTACCTGGCCGAGGCCAAGGCCGGCGCGGGCGGTGGTGGTGGGGAAGGTGGGGGGCTGGCCTACCGTGGGGCCCAGGGCGTGGATGCCCAGCGCTTGGCCGAAATCAAAGCCCTGTACGGCTTTGACAAACCGGCGCACGAGCGTTTTGTGCAGATGCTGGGGCAGTTTGCCCGCTTTGACTTGGGGCGCAGCTTTTTTCAGAACAAAGATGTCTGGCAGCTCATCCAAGAAAAGCTACCCGTCTCGGCCAGCCTGGGGTTGTGGACCTTTTTTATCAGCTACCTGGTGGCGGTGCCCCTGGGCATTGCCAAGGCCGTGCGGGCTGGTTCGCGCTTTGATCTGCTCACCACGCTGGTGATTTTGGTGGGCTATGCCATTCCGGGGTTTGTTTTGGGGCTGGCGCTGCTGGTGATTTTTGGCGGGCAGTTGCAGTGGTTCCCGCTGCGCGGGCTCACCTCCAGCCACTGGGCCGATTTATCGCTCATGGGCAAGGTGGTGGATTACCTGTGGCACATCACCTTGCCCGTGCTGGCCATGGTGGCAGGCAGCTTTGCCGTCACCGCCATGCTGACCAAAAACGCTTTTTTGGAAGAAATCCGCAAGCAGTACGTGCTCACCGCCCGGGCCAAGGGCTTGAGCGAGCGCCAAGTGCTCTACCGCCACGTGTTTCGCAATGCGCTGCTGCCCATCGTCACCGGCTTTCCGGCGGCCTTTATCGGCGCTTTTTTTACCGGATCATTGCTGATTGAAACGCTGTTTTCTCTCGATGGCCTGGGCCTGCTCAGCTATGAAAGTGTTATCCGCCGCGACTACCCGGTGGTGCTGGGCACGCTGTACCTGTTCACCTTGATTGGGCTGGTGACCAAGCTGATTTCTGACCTGTGTTACGTCTGGGTGGATCCTCGTGTCAAATTCGACTGAAACGCTTACCCCACAAGCGCTAGCAGCTACTGAAATAGGAGTTTCTCCTGCCCGCCGTGCCTGGCGGCGCTTTGCTGACAATCGGCTGGGGCGCTGGAGTTTGTGGCTCTTTCTGGCCCTGGTGCTGCTCAGTCTGGGCGCAGAACTGATCAGCAATGACCGCCCGCTGTTGGTGCGCTACCAAGGCCAGCTCTACACCCCGCTGTGGCAGGACTACCCAGAAACCACCTTTGGCGGTGATTTTGAAACGCCCACCGATTACCTTGACCCGTTTATCCAGCAGCAACTGCAGCAAAACGGCAATTGGGCGCTGTTTGCCCCCAACCGCTACGGCGCGGACACCATCAACTACTTTGCCACCCAGCCCAACCCCGCGCCGCCGTCCCGCGCCAATTGGCTGGGCACCGACGAGCGCGGGCGCGACATGCTGGCGCAGCTGCTCTACGGCTTTCGTGTCAGTGCCTGGTTTGCCCTGGCGCTGACGGCCGTTGGCGTGGTGCTGGGGGTGCTGGCCGGGGCGGTGCAGGGTTTTTTTGGTGGCAAGACCGACTTGGCCTTCCAGCGCTTTATTGAAATTTGGGGCTCCATGCCCGAGCTGTATTTGCTCATTATTTTTAGTGCGGTGCTCTCGCCCAGCATTGGCTTGCTGCTGGTGCTGCTGTCGCTGTTTGGCTGGATGGGCCTGTCGGACTACGTGCGCGCCGAGTTTTTACGCAACCGCCAGCTCGATTACGTCAAAGCCGCACGCGCGCTGGGCGTGTCCAACGGCGCCATCATCTGGCGCCACATCCTGCCCAACAGCCTCACACCCGTGGTCACGTTTTTACCGTTTCGCATGAGCGCCGCCATTTTGGCGCTGACCTCGCTGGACTTCCTCGGCCTGGGCGTGCCCCCCGGCACCCCCAGCCTGGGCGAGCTGCTGGCCCAGGGCAAGAACAACGTCGATGCCTGGTGGATTTCGCTCTCCACCTTTGGCGTGCTGGTGCTCACGCTGCTGCTGCTGACCTTCATGGGCGATGCCCTGCGCGATGCGCTCGATCCCAGAAAGGCGCAATGAAAAAACTATTTTTTTGATGTTTTTGGCATCTATCCCTTGCTGTCCAAGCGCTAGATGCTTCTTTTTTTAATAAGTTATTTGTTTCAAACCATGAATCTTGTGAAATCGAAGCAACGCGTAGCAGACCACAGCGAAGTCTTCACTCCACCGTGGATGATTGAGGCCATGCTGGATTTGGTGAAGCCTCAAAAAGACTGCATATGACCGACACCATCGTTCCCCAACTTACCGCACGCTTTAACGAACTCAGCCAGCGCCTGCCTGATGAGGGCATCGAGTTCTGGTTTGCCCGCGACCTGATGGAGCCCCTGGGTTACGCCCGCTGGGAGAACTTCACTACGGCCATTCATCGGGCTATAGAGTCTTGTAAATCAACGGGTTATAACGAATCAGACCATTTTCGTGGCGTCACGAAAATGGTCACTTTGGGCAGTGGTGCCCAGCGTGCTGTCGAAGACTTCATGCTCACCCGCTATGCCTGTTACCTGATCGCCCAAAACGGCGATCCGCGCAAGCAGGCCATTGCCTTTGCCCAAAGTTACTTTGCCGTGCAAACGCGCAAGCAAGAGCTGATTGAAGACCGTATGCGTTTGCAAGCCAGGCTCGATGCACGCGACCGCCTGCGCGAATCGGAAAAGGCGCTGTCGCAAAACATCTACGAACGCGGTGTGGACGATGCTGGGTTTGGCCGCATTCGGGCCAGGGGCGATGCAGCCCTGTTTGGTGGCCACACCACGCAGATGATGAAAGACAAATACGGCATCGTGCAGACGCGCCCGTTGGCCGACTTTTTGCCCACGTTGACCATTGCGGCCAAGAACTTGGCCACCGAAATGACCAACCACAACGTGCAGCAGGCCAACCTGCTGGGCGAGCGCTCCATCACCCAAGAGCATGTGCAAAACAACCAAAGCGTGCGTGCCATGCTGGGCCAGCGCGGCATTGCACCAGAGCAGCTGCCACCAGAAGAAGACATCAAAAAGCTGGAGCGCCGGGTGAAAGC
The DNA here is from genome assembly GCF_042654745.1 of Comamonas denitrificans. NCBI lineage: Bacteria > Pseudomonadati > Pseudomonadota > Betaproteobacteria > Burkholderiales > Comamonadaceae > Comamonas > Comamonas denitrificans. The sequence continues at coordinate 119,294 of NZ_JBHSEY010000057.1, read as the reverse complement.
CGAGGACAAGAAAATCGAAAAGCAATCGGGCAAGCTGCCAGGGCCTGAGAGCCAAAACGGATAGCTATGTCGGAAACGATCTCTACCGCAATCCCCCCCCTGCTGCAGGTGCAAGACCTGCACGTCGCCTTCGGTGGCAAGCCCGTGGTGCAAGGCGTGAGTTTTGCCCTGCATGCGGGCGAGAAACTGGCCCTGGTGGGCGAGTCCGGCTCGGGCAAGTCGGTCACGGCGCTCAGCCTGCTGCGCTTGCTCGATGGGGCTCAAATTGGCGGTTCAGCCTTGCTGGATGGGCGCGATCTGCTCACCTTATCGGAGCATGCATTGCGCAGTGTGCGTGGCAGCGATGTGGCCATGATCTTTCAAGAGCCGATGACCGCGCTCAACCCCTTGATGCGCATTGGCCAGCAGATTGCCGAGGTGCTGCAACTCAAGCAAGGGCTGGCGGTGAAAGCCGCCTGGGCGCAGGCCATTGAGCTGCTGGCGGCCACCGGCATCGCGCAGCCTGCGCAGCGCGCGCAGGCCTGGCCGCACCAGCTCTCGGGTGGGCAACGCCAGCGCGCCATGCTGGCCATGGCGCTGGCCAGCCGCCCCAAGCTGCTGCTGGCCGATGAGCCGACCACGGCGCTGGATGTGGCGCTGCGCACGCAGATGCTGGAGCTGCTCAGCGATTTGCAGCGCCAAACCGGTATGGCGGTGCTGCTCATTACGCACGACTTGCATCTGGTGCGCCGCTTTGCCGACCGCGTGGCGGTGATGCAGCACGGCCACATCGTTGAGCAGGCCCACACCGCGCATTTGTTTGCCAACCCGCAGCACCCCTACACGCGCCAGTTGCTCGACAGCACGCCGCAGCGCCATGTGCATCCGGTGCCAGACGATGCGCCCGTGCACATTGCCGCCGAGCAGTTGCGCGTGGTCTATCCCACCCCTTTGCCGGGGCTGCGCGGCTGGTTCAAAAAGGGTGAGTTTGTTGCCGTGCAGGGTGCCAATTTCCAGCTGCGCCAAGGGCAAACGCTGGCTGTGGTGGGCGAGTCGGGCTCGGGCAAATCCACGCTGGCCCAGGCGGTGCTGGGCCTGCTGCCCAGCCAAGGGACGCTGGCCGTGGATGGCCAAGCGTGGCAGCAACCGGCGACGCGCAACACCCCCGCCAACCAAGCGTTGCGCCGCTGTGTGCAGGTGGTGTTCCAAGATCCGTTCTCGGCGCTGTCGCCACGCCTGACGGTGGAAGAGATTGTGGGCGAGGGCCTGCGCGTGCATGCGCCGCAGCTCGATGCCAGCGCACGGCGCCACAGGGTGGTGCAGGCGCTGGCCGAGGTGGGGCTGCACAGCCACCAGTTCCCCGGCCTGCTGCAGCGCTACCCGCATGCGTTCTCGGGCGGCCAGCGCCAGCGCCTGGCGATTGCGCGGGCCTTGATCTTGCAGCCGCAGGTGTTGGTGCTCGATGAGCCGACCAGCGCCCTGGATGCCCGCATTCAAAAACAGGTGCTGGCGCTGCTGCAGCAATTGCAGCATGAGCGGGGGCTGGCGTATTTGCTCATCACCCACGACATGGAAGTGGTGCGCGCCATGGCGCACCAGGTGCTGGTGATGAAAGATGGCGCGGTGGTCGAGTCCGGCAGCGTCGATGCCGTGCTCGATGCGCCCCAGCACCCGTACACCCAGGCCTTGGTGCAAGCCATGTTGTAAATTTTTTAATAGCTGTTTGCGCTTGATTTAAATAGATTAAGTAAGCTTTTATCCTGTTAATCTAATAAATACAAGCGGTGCATGCTCACTTAATTGATTAAGTGCCGCACTGCACAGCGCCGCAATGCATGCTGAACGCGGCACAAAGCGTGGGCATAGCGCAGCGCCTGGTGGGTAAAGGTGGGGGAATTTTCGGCGGCTTGGCTGTCAATGGCGCTTGAGTATGAAAGAATGCAGGGTTTTTTCAACTCACCCCCTCTTTCCTTTGGAGAAATTGTCATGGGCAATAAGATCGTTACTGAAGCTGATCGCAAGCGCACCCCCCGTCCCGTTCCCCCCAATGGCTACGCTGTGCCCACCGGTGGCCGTGGCCAGCGCGTGAGCCTGGAGCGTGGTGTGCACACCCGCTTCAAGAAGAACCCGGGCAAACGCCACGGCTAAGCATCGGCAGCGCCAGCTGCTGCCAGCAGTTCGCTGCGAGCAAGCCCCGTGCGCAAGTTCGGGGCTTTTTATTTATGAGGATGAGGGTGTGCAGGCAACCGCAGAAACAACAACCTGGTATGTCGTGTGTTTGTGTGCGCAGTGGTGCAGCACGTGCCGGGCCTATGCGCCAGATTTTTTAGCCCAAGCGGGGCTGGAGCAGGCCGACCCGGCAGAGCGCTACCTGTGGGTGGATGTTGAGGCGCACGACGATTTGCTGGGCGACTGGGATATTGAAACCTTCCCCACGCTGCTCATTGCCCAGGGGGATCAGCCCGTTTTTATGGGTGTGTTGCCACCGCAGATCGCCGTGCTTGCCCGGCTGGTGCAGTCCTACAAAAACGAGGGTGCCGCCCCTGTCGGGGTGAATGCAGCGGTGGCCGCCCTGTGGCAGCAGTTGCGGCCCCGTTTGGCGGACGCAAAATAGCACGGCGTTGCAGGCGAATTAGCCCAGTGTGGCGTTGCAGATCAATGGTTTGCAAGCTATAATCTTCGCTTCACGACCAAACGGGCGGGTTTTCACCGCCCGTTTTTTTTGGTCGTTTGTTTTTCACCGAGAAAAATTGAGAAAGATTTCAACGCAGTGGCATTGCAGCAAATTGTTGAACAAACGGTAACCGGACTGGGCTACGACCTGGTAGAGATTGAACGCACCGCCGGCGGATTGCTTCGTATCACGATTGATTTGCCTTGGACTGCGCCCACCGAAGGGGAAGCGGATTTACCAGAGGCGTTCATCACGGTCGAAGACTGTGAAAAAGTCACACGCCAGCTGCAATTTGCTCTGGAAGTTGATGGGGTCGATTACCAGCGCCTGGAAGTCTCTTCCCCCGGAATTGATCGCTTGCTGCGCAATACCGTCGATTTTGAGCGCTTTGCTGGGCAGCTGGTGGATATCACCCTCAAGGCCCCGATTGGTGCTGCGGCCCAAGGCCAGGTGCATGCCAACCGCAAAAAATTTCGCGGCACCTTGGAACGGGTCGATGCCGAGCATTGGCAAATCGTCTGGAGTGATGAGCCGCCGGTCAAGCCCGGCCAGCGCGTGAGCAAAAAACGCGAGCCTGCACCACTGCAGGCACTGGGTTTTGTGTTTGATGAATTGCAAGAGGCGCGTTTGGCGCCCGTCGTCAGTTTTAAAGGGCGTGCAGCCAAGGGCCATTAAGCCAACGGCCAGCGCGTTGAGCCAGAAAAGTAAAAGTGCACACAGGCAAACACTGTGCACGCTATAGATGCAAGAACGAAGGAGTGTGGTCGCATGAATCGCGAACTATTGATGTTGGTAGAAGCCATTTCGCGTGAAAAAAATGTCGAGCGCGACGTGGTGTTGGGCGCTGTTGAGCAAGCCTTGGCCCAGGCAAGCAAAAAACTGTTTGGTGGCGATGTGGATATTCGCGTGGCGATTGACCGCGATTCGGGCCACTACGACACGTTCCGCCGCTGGTTGGTCGTCCCCAATGATGCCGGGCTGCAAAACCCCGATGCCGAAGAATTGCTCATGGATGCCGAAGAGCGCCAGCCGGGCGTGCAAGTGGGCGACTACATTGAAGAGCAGGTCGAATCCGTGCCCATTGGGCGCATTGGCGCGATGACCGCCAAGCAAGTGATTTTGCAAAAGATCCGCGATGCCGAGCGCGAAATGCTGCTGGATGAGTACATGGCCCGGGGGGAAAAGATTTTTTCCGGCACCGTCAAGCGCATGGACAAGGGCGACATCATCGTCGAAGTGGGGCGCATCGAAGGGCGCTTGCGGCGCAGCGAAATGATCCCCAAAGAAAATCTGCGCAGTGGTGACCGCGTTCGCGCCATGATCATGGAAGTGGATTTGACCCTGCGTGGTGCGCCCATCGTGCTGTCGCGGGCTGCGCCGGAATTCATGATTGAGCTGTTTCGCAACGAAGTGCCCGAGATCGAGCAAGGCCTGCTTGAGATCAAAAGCTGTGCCCGCGATCCTGGCAGCCGTGCCAAGATTGCCGTCGTCAGCCACGACAAGCGCGTCGATCCCATCGGCACCTGCGTCGGTGTGCGCGGTTCGCGCGTGAATGCGGTGACCACCGAGTTGGCTGGTGAGCGCGTCGATATCGTGCTGTGGAGTGAAGACCCCGCCCAGTTTGTGATTGGTGCGCTGGCCCCGGCCAATGTCCAATCCATCGTGGTGGACGAAGAAAAACATGCCATGGATGTGGTGGTGGATGAGGAAAACCTGGCCATCGCCATTGGCCGTGGCGGGCAGAACGTGCGTTTGGCCTCGGACCTGACGGGTTGGAAAATCAACATCATGGACGCTGCCGAATCGGCGCAAAAGCAGGCTGAGGAAACTGATTCGGCCCGCAAGCTGTTTATGGAAAAACTCGATGTCGATGCTGAGCTGGCCGACATCCTGGTCGAAGAAGGCTTTAACAGCTTGGAAGAAGTGGCCTACGTGCCGCTGGCCGAGATGCTGGAAATCGAAGCCTTCGACGAGGAGACCGTCACCGAGCTGCGCACCCGCGCGAAAGATGCCCTGCTGACCCAAGAAATTGCCCAGCAGGAAAGCGTGGGGCAGGTTGCCGAAGACCTGCGCACCCTGGAAGGTGTCACACCAGAAATCTTGGCCAAATTGGCCGAGGGCGGCGTGCGCACACGGGACGATTTGGCCGACTTGGCCATTGATGAATTAACCGACCTGACCGGCCAAAGTGCTGAAGAGGCCACCGCACTGATCATGCAGGCGCGTGCCCACTGGTTCAACCAAGAGCAGAACCAGGATCAGGAATAAAGGGAGGAAAGAACAAGATATGTCATTGAATACCGTGGCTGAGTTTGCCAAAGAACTCCATAAATCCCCCCAAGACCTGCTTGAGCAATTGCGCGCAGCAGGCGTGGCCAAAAAATCGGCGAGTGATGCGTTGAGCGATAGCGATAAACAGCAATTGCTGGCCCACTTGAAAAACACCAGCGGCGTGGGTGACGGGGAGCGTAAAAAAATTACGCTGACCACGCGCTCCACCAGCGAAATCAAGCAGGCCGATGCCACAGGCAAAGCCCGCACCATTCAGGTGGAGGTGCGCAAGAAGCGCACGTTTATCCAGCGCGAAGACCCTGCCGAGGTAGCGGCCCGTGCGGCCCAGGCCGTCCAGGCTGAGCAAGAGAACCAAGAGCTGGTGCGCCGCGAGGAGCAGGCCCGCCAAGAAGTGGCGGTGATTGCCAAGGAAGAAGCGCAGCTGGTGCAAGAGCGCCAGGAACGCCAAGAGCGTGAGCGCAAAGAGCGCGAGGCCGAAGAGCGTGCCCGCGCCTATGCCCAGGCCGAAACGGCCAAGCTGCGCCAAGCCAAAGAAGCCAAAAAAGAAGCCGCGGCCGAGGCCGCTGCAGCCGCGGCCGAGCGCATCAAAGCGCAGGAAGAAGCCCGCCTGAAAGCCGAGCAAGAAGCCCAGGCACGTGCCAAGGAAGAGGCTGATCGCGCCAAAGACCTGGTGGATCGGCGCCGCAAGGCGCTGGCCGAGGCCGAAGCCATTCGCGCCATGATGGCCGCGCCGAAAAAAGTGCTGGTTGCCAAGAAGCCGGAAAAAGTCGAAAAGCCCGAAGAGGCGAAAAAAGCCGTGGCCAGTACGGCCGCTGGGGCCAAGAAAGCGGCCCCTGGTGCCAAACCTGCGGAGGCCGGCGCTGGTGTGCGCAAAGATGCCAAAGAGGTGAAATCGGCCAAGCTGTCTTCCAGCTGGGCGGGTGACGACAGCGCCAAGAAAAAAGAAATCAAAACCCGTGGCGACACCAACAGCGGCAACCGCGGTGGCAACTGGCGTGCGGGCGGCAACAAGGGCGGCCGTGGTGGCCGCCGTGGCGGCAACGACCGCCATGAGCAGCAGCAAGTGGTGCAGCAAGAGTTCCGCGCCCTAGAAATTTCGGTGCCCGAGACCATCACGGTGGCCGAGCTGGCGCACAAGATGGCCGTGAAAGCGTCTGAGCTGATCAAGGTGCTGATGAAGATGGGCCAGATGGTTACCATCAACCAGCCGTTGGACCAAGACACCGCGATGATCGTGGTCGAAGAAATGGGCCACACCGCCAAGATTGCGGCGTTGGACGATCCGGAAGCCTTCAGCGAAGAAGATGCCGCCCAGTACACCGGCGAGCTGCTCCCGCGTGCCCCGGTGGTGACCGTCATGGGCCACGTGGACCACGGCAAGACCTCGCTGCTGGACTACATCCGCCGCACCAAAGTGGCCACGGGCGAAGCCGGTGGTATTACCCAGCACATCGGTGCCTACCACGTGCAAACGCCACGCGGCATCGTCACCTTCCTGGACACCCCGGGCCACGAGGCGTTTACCGCCATGCGTGCCCGTGGTGCCAAATCGACCGACATCGTGATCTTGGTGTGTGCCTCGGACGACGGCGTGATGCCGCAAACGCGCGAAGCCATCAAGCACGCCAAGGCCGCCGGGGTGCCGATTGTGGTGGCCTTGACCAAGGCCGACAAACCCGATGCCAACCCTGAAAAGGTCAAGCAAGAGCTGGTGGCCGAGCAGGTGGTGCCGGAAGAATACGGTGGTGATTCGCCCTTTGTGGCCGTCTCCAGCAAAACCGGTATGGGCATCGACGAGCTGCTGGAGCACGTGCTGCTGCAAGCCGAGGTGATGGAGCTGAAGGCCCCGGCCGATGCCGCCGCCAAGGGCCTGGTGATCGAGGCCCAGCTGGACAAGGGCCGCGGCCCGGTGGCCACGGTGCTGGTGCAGTCGGGCACCTTGAAGGTGGGCGACATTGTGCTGGCCGGCCAAACCTATGGCCGCGTGCGCGCCATGCTGGACGAAGACGGCAAGACCGCCAAAGAAGCGGGCCCGTCCATTCCCGTCGAAATTCAGGGCCTGTCGGATGTGCCGCAAGCCGGTGACGACTTCATGGTCATGCTGGATGAGCGCCGTGCCCGTGAAGTGGCCACCTACCGCGCTGGCAAGTTCCGCAACACCAAGCTGGCCAAGCAGCAAGCGGCCAAGCTGGAGAACATGTTCTCCGATATGACCGCTGGCGATGTGCAGACCCTGTCGCTGATCATCAAGGCCGATATGCAAGGCTCGCAAGAGGCACTGGCCGCTTCGCTGCTCAAGCTCTCGACCGACGAGATCAAGGTGCAGGTGGTGTACTCCGGCGTGGGCGGCATCAGCGAATCGGACGTGAACCTGGCGCTGGCCTCCAAGGCCATCATCATCGGCTTTAACGTGCGGGCCGACGTGCAAGCGCGCAAGACGGCCGAAGGCAACGATGTCGATATCCGCTACTACAACATCATCTACGACGCGGTCGAAGAGGTGAAAGCGGCCATGTCCGGCATGCTGGCGCCCGAGCAGCGCGAAGAAATCATTGGCCTGGCCGAGATTCGCACCGTGTTCGTCGCCACCAAGATCGGCACGGTGGCTGGTTCCTACATCCTGCAGGGCCACGTTACGCGCCATGCGCATTTCCGCTTGCTGCGCGACAACGTGGTCATCTACACCGGCGAGATCGAATCGCTGCGCCGTATGAAGGACGATGTCAAAGAGGTCAAGGAAGGCTTTGAGTGCGGTATCAAACTCAAGAACTACAACGACATTCGCGAAGGCGATCAGTTGGAAGTGTTTGAGATCCGCGAGATTGCCCGTACTCTGTAATTAATAGCTATTGCCGCTTGGTGTAAAAGGATTTTTAGGTATAAATCCTTAAAAATCCTTTGTAAATCAGCGCGAATAACTCTTCTTTTAATGGCAAAAAAACCAAAACCCGCTGCGCCGCAGCGCAGCTTCAAAATCGCCGACCAGATCCAGCGGGATCTGGCCGAGTTGATTGCCCGCGAGTTGAAAGACCCGCGCGTGGGCATGGTGACCCTGCAATCGGTGCAGGTCACGCCCGACTACGCCCACGCCAAGGTGTATTTCAGCCTGCTGGTGGGCGACCCCGATGCCACGCAAGAGGCGCTGAACCAAGGTGCCGGCTTTTTGCGCAATGCCTTGTTCAAGCGTTTGCACATCCACACCGTGCCGACCTTGCACTTTATCTACGACCGCACCCAGGAGCGCGCTGCCGACATGAACGCCTTGATCGCCAAGGCAGTCGCTTCGCGTGGCCCCGAACAGGACTGACACGATGACTGCCCCTCGCACCCGGGTGCAGCGGCGCCCCGTGCATGGGGTGGTGCTGCTCGATAAACCCCTGGGCCTGTCCAGCAACGATGCCTTGCAAAAGGTCAAATGGCTGCTGCGCGCCGAAAAAGCGGGCCACACAGGCACGCTCGATCCGCTGGCCACGGGCGTGCTGCCGCTGTGCTTTGGGGCGGCGACCAAGTTCAGCGCCCTGCAGCTCGATGCCCCCAAAACCTACCGCGCCATCGCCCGCCTGGGCCAAACCACCACCACGGCCGATGCCGAGGGGGCGGTGCTGCAAGAGCGCGCGGTCGATGCCGCCCAACTCACTGCCGACAACCTGGCCACGGTGGCGGCCCGATTCACCGGGGCGATTCGCCAAATACCGCCGATGTACAGCGCCTTGAAAAAAGACGGCAAAGCCCTGTACGAATATGCCCGTGCTGGAGAAACGATAGAGCGCCCCGCACGGGATATCTTTATTTACGGATTGAAAATAGCCAAAACGCAAGATGAATCTGCGCAACCAGCTATTGAAATAGAAGTAACCTGCAGCAAAGGCACCTACATCCGCACCCTGGCCGAAGACATTGGCCAGGCCCTGGGCTGTGGTGCCCACTTGCGCAGCCTGCGCCGCACCGAGACGGGCGGCCTGGGCCTGGCGCAGTGCGTCACCCTGGCGCAGCTGGAGGCCTTAGAGGGCGATGCGCGGCTGGCCCATGTGCTGCCCGCCGATCACCTGCTGCAAGGGCACACCCCCATCACCCTGGGGGCCGAGGATGCCGCCCGCTTCCTGACCGGGCTGCGCCGCCGCGGCCCCTGGGCCGACGCGGATGCGGTGGCCGTGTACGCAGACCAGCCCCGCGCCTTATTGGGTGTGGGGCACATTCATGCCGGAGAGCTGATACCGGATCGGTTACTCAGCCCCCTGGAAATTCAACAAATTCTGGAAGGGATGTCGCGCCCCTCATAAACGCGGCCTTTGGAACTTTGAGCAACACTATGAGCATACAAATTCGCAATATCGCCATCATTGCCCACGTGGACCACGGCAAGACCACCATGGTGGACCAGCTGCTGCGCTCCTCGGGCACCTTTGCCGCCCACGAAAAAGTGGTGGACACGGTGATGGACAACCACGCCATCGAGCGCGAGCGTGGCATCACCATCTTGGCCAAAAACTGTGCCGTGCGCTGGAAAGACACCCACATCAACATCCTGGACACCCCCGGCCACGCGGACTTTGGCGGTGAGGTTGAGCGCGCGCTGTCGATGGTCGATGGCGTGGTGCTGCTGATCGACTCGCAAGAAGGCCCCATGCCGCAAACGCGCTTTGTGACCAAAAAGGCGCTGGCCCTGGGCCTAAAGCCCATCGTGGTGGTGAACAAGGTGGACAAGCCCGGCGCCAATCCCGACAAAGTGATCAACGCCGCCTTTGACCTGTTTGACAAGCTGGGTGCGACCGACGAACAGCTGGATTTTCCCGTGGTGTATGCCTCGGGCATCAACGGCTGGTCGAGCAAAACCGAAGGTGTGCCCGGCGAGCAATGGGGCCCCGATATGTCGGCCCTGTTCGACACCATCTTGGAGCATGTGCCCGCCGTCAAAGGCGATGCCTCTGCGCCGGTGCAAATGCAGGTTTCCGCGCTGGATTACTCCACCTTTGTGGGCCGTATCGGCGTAGGCCGCATCAACCAGGGCACCTTGAAGGCCGGGCAAGACGTGCTGGTCATGGCCGGCCCCGATGGCAAAAGCTACAAAGGCCGCATCAACCAGATCCACAAGTTTCAGGGTCTGGACCGCGTGCAAGTGACCGAGGCGGGCCCCTCAGAAATCGTGCTTATTAGCGGCATTGACAACGTGGGTATTGGTGAAACCATTACCGACCCGGCCAACCCCCAGCCGCTGCCGATGCTCAAAATCGACGAGCCCACGCTGACCATGAACTTCTGCGTGAACACCTCGCCGCTGGCCGGCCGCGAAGGCAAGTTTGTGACCAGCCGCCAAATTTGGGACCGCCTGCAAAAAGAGCTGCGCTCCAACGTGGCGCTGCGCGTGAAAGAAACCAATGAGGACGGGATTTTTGAAGTCTCGGGCCGGGGTGAACTGCACCTGACCATCTTGCTGGAAGAAATGCGCCGCGAAGGCTATGAGCTGGCCGTCTCCAAGCCGCGCGTGGTGTTCAAAGAGATTGATGGCGAGCGTTGCGAGCCCATCGAAATGGTCACCGCCGACATCGAAGAAAGCCACCAAGGCGGCGTGATGCAAGCCCTGGGCGAGCGCAAAGGTGAGCTGGTGAACATGGAGTCCGATGGCCGGGGCCGTGTGCGCCTGGAGTACCGCATTCCTGCCCGGGGTCTGATTGGTTTTACCAATGAATTCTTGAATTTAACCCGTGGTACCGGCCTGATTAGCAACATTTTTGATAGCTACGAGCCCTACAAAGGCGAAATTGGTGGCCGTAAAAATGGCGTGCTGATTTCTATGGACGATGGTGAAATCTTCACCTACGCCCTGGGTAAGCTGGACGATCGGGGCCGCATGTTTGTGAAAGCGGGCGATGCCGTGTACGAAGGCATGGTTATCGGTATCCACAGCCGCGACAACGATCTGGTGGTGAACGCCACCCGCACCAAGCAGCTGACCAACTTCCGTGTCAGCGGCAAGGAAGATGCCATCAAAATCACCCCGCCGATTGAGCTGTCGCTGGAGTACGGTGTGGAATTCATCGACGACGATGAGTTGCTGGAAATCACCCCCACCAGCCTGCGCGTGCGCAAGCGCCACCTGAAAGAGCACGAGCGCAAACGCGCCAGCCGCGATTAATCTGAGCGCCCGTCAGCGCTGACAGAAAAGCAAAAACCCCGCTAGCTTTGAATGGCTAGCGGGTTTTTTTTTGTGCTGCGTGCGATGTGGGGAGGGATTACCGGGGCCGTTTTACGGCTGTGCCGGATCGGTGACGAAGCCGATCTTGCGCACGCCGGCCTTTTGCGCAGCGGCCATGGCCTGGGCTACGCGCTCGTAGCGCACGTCCTTGTCGCCCCGAATGTGCAGGTCGGGCTGATTTTCTTTGCCACCTTCGGCGTGCAGGCGCCGGGCCAGCTCGTCGTCAGAGACCGATTCTTTGTTCCAGTGGTATTGCCCGTCGGCGCTGATGCTGAGGTTGATGGTTTCGGGCTTGATCAATTCCGGCTCATTGCTGGCGCGGGGCAGGTCGATATTGACCGAGTCTTTCATCACCGGCACGGTGATGATGAAGATGATGAGCAGTACCAACATCACATCCACCAGGGGGGTCATGTTGATTTCGTTCATCACCTCATCGCTGTCATCTTGGGTGCCAAAGGACATGGTTTACGCCCCTTTTTTCAGCGGCAGCACCTTGTTGCTGTCGCTGCCGTGTTTTTCAGAACTGATGCGTGCCCCGGTCACAAAATAGGCGTGCAGGTCGTGGGCAAAGCTATTGAGGGCGTTGATGATTTTTTTGTTGCCGCGCACCAAGGCGTTGTAGCCCAGCACGGCAGGAATGGCCACGGCCAGGCCAAAGGCGGTCATGATCAGCGCCTCGCCCACGGGGCCGGCGACTTTGTCGATGGACGACTGGCCCGACATGCCAATGGCCACCAGCGCATGGTAGATGCCCCACACCGTGCCAAACAGCCCGACAAACGGTGCTGTTGAGCCCACCGAGGCCAGGATCGACAGGCCTGACTGCAGGCGCTGCGTGCAGCCATCGACGCAGTAGCGCAGTGAGCGGGTGATCCAGTCGCTGATGTCCAGCGTGTCGTGCAAGTGGTCGCAGGTCTTGCGGTGGTGGGCGACGGCCTCACGCCCTTCCAGGGCCATGGTGCGAAACGGGTTGTCGGCCTCCATCCCCAGTTTGTCCAGGGCAATGCCAAAGTCTTCGCTGTGCCAAAAGCCTTCGGCCTTGCTCGCGTATTTTTTCATTTTTACCAGTGCCAAAGCTTTGATGATGATGACTGCCCACGAGGCCACTGACATCAGCAGCAGCAAAATTGCGACGCTGCGGGAAACAAAGTCGCCCTGCGCCCAGACGTGGGCAATACCAAATTGCGATTCCATGAAAACTCCAGGTGGTTTTATTCGAGTACGAAATTAATAGGGACGATGTTCCACATCGCTTCAGCCACGCCATTGCGTGAGCCGGGGGTAAATTTCCAGCGCCGTACGGCATCAACGGCCGCCTTGTCCAGGCGGTCAAAGCCGCTTGATTGTTGGATTTGAATTTGCTCCGGCTGGCCTTGCGCATTGACAAAAACACGCAGCATGACTTTGCCTTGCTCGCCCATGCGTCGGCTGATGGAGGGGTAGCTTGGACGGGGGTTGTTCAAGTATGCCGCGCTGCTCGATGGCATGACGATGGCCGCAGGCGCATCGGTGGTGGCGCTGGCCTGGGCCGCCGTTGGTGCAGGTGTTGGCGTGGCGGGCGCGGTTGGCTCTGGATCCAGCGTGCCGGTGGGCGCGGTGGCCGGGGCTGGATCGGGGCTGGCAACCGCCTTGGGCAGGGGTTGCGGTTTGGGTTTGGGCTGCGGTTTGGGCTGTGGCTTGGGCACAGGCTTGGGTTGCACCACCGGCTCTGGCGGGGCCAGGGGCATGGGCTCAGGCATGACGATGGGTTCAGGCTCGGGCGTAATAAAGGTGGCGATCACCTGCGCAGGAATAACCATTGGGGCCGGCGTGGCACCAGGGAGGCGCTGCAATCCCCAAAGTGCGAGCGCATGCACGGCCAAGACCATGGCCGTAACGGCCACTTTGGAGCGTGCAGAGTGAGCGGCAGAAGATTCGAAAGAACGCATGAGGAGAGGGTGGCTTCTGGCTGGGGCAGCGCAGAAGAGGTCGCTGGTTACAGCATGGGCGCTGGAGTGTCGATGGCTTTGTGCAAGGCCGCAACCGGTGCTTGGGAGCGGCATTGCGCAACCAGATCACGGGCGGTACTTTCGCAGCAGCCGCACTGGGTGGCGACCCCTAGCTCAAATTGGATATCGTCAAAGCTGATCCCGGCATGGGCATAGCGAGCAATTTCGCGGTCCGAAATACGGCGGCAAACACAGACAATCATCACGGCATCCTTTTTTGCTGATGATGTGATTGTAAATGTAAATCTTTCGCATTTGCACAATCCTTGTGTGCAATGGGGATTAAAAAAGCCGACCAAGGTCGGCGTTTTCTAGCAGCAAGGTATTTATTTGGTGACGTGTTTGCCGATCAGGCCCGCCAGTTCAAACATGGTGACCTGGTCTTTGCCAAAAATAGGCTTGAGTTTGGCATCAGCGTTGATGTTGCGCTTGTTGGCAGCGTCTTGCAGGTTGTTGGCCTTGATGTAAACCCACAGTTTGCTGACGATTTCGGTGCGGGGCAGAGGGGCTTTTCCCACCACGGCAGCCAGTGCTGCATCGGGAGTCAGTGGCTTCATGAAGGCGGGATTGGGTGCGCGTTTTTTAGTGGGTTCAGCAGCCGTGGCGGTGGTGCTGGCTTTTTTTGCAGTTGCCATGTGTATTCCTTCGGGGTCTTGTTGCATTGGCAGGCCCTGGTGCCAACCAAAGTGGTGCAGATGCTAATGGGAAAAACATGGGTTTCAAGCAAGCTGACAGACTTTTTCATCTGAAGTGTTGTGTTGTTGTCAGCGAAGGCGCAGCAAATGTTGGCAGTGAGCTTGTTTCGGGTGTTCAATGCGCCGGTTTGTGCTGCAGCGTGCAGCACTCCTTATTTCATTAGCCGGAGTTTTCACCATGAAATTTGCTACTTGCGATTTGTGCGATGCCTTTAAAGACGACACCTCAGATGCTGTGCGCGTGCTGCCCCCGGTGTTTCAGCACTACGGTGCAGTAGGGCACTTTGCCGGCCCCGTGCGCACCGTGCAGTGCTTTGAGGACAACACCTTGGTCAAGCAAGCGCTCGATAGCCCAGGCGATGGTGCCGTGTTGGTGGTCGATGGCGGGGGCTCTTTGCGCAAGGCTTTGGTGGGCGGCAATTTGGCCGCTGCAGCTGCCCGCAATGGCTGGGCAGGGATTGTGGTGTGGGGCTGTGTGCGTGATGTCGCCGAGCTCAATGCCGAACAGCTGGGGATTCGGGCCCTGGGTTTGAACCCTATGCCCACCCAAAAGCGCAACCAGGGCCATGCCGACTTGGCGATTCAGATTGCTGGTGTCCGTGTGCGTCCAGGCGATTGGCTCTATGCCGATGCCGATGGCATCGTGGTCAGTGCTGCAGCGATCCATTGCTAAATTTCACATTACAAAAAATGAATTGCATTGGGTGAAATAAAAAAATGTTGCTTTGCAGCAAATGCGCACGAAAGCCTGCAGTTTTTAGAAAAAATTCAACATTGAACTTTTTAACTACTTGTTTTTTAAAGAAATAAAAATTTGTCTTATATAAGACATAAGAGATTGATTAACTCTTCTATAAGACTTACATTAGATGCCAAGGTGTTCAAGCAAGCACCACGGTTTTTCAACTTTGTAACTGGAGATCACACATGCCTCAATCCCTGAATCAGCAACTGAGCCGTGAGCAACAAATTGCCGCCCTGGAAAAAGACTGGGCCCAAAATCCCCGTTGGAAAAGCGTCAAGCGCAACTACAGCGCTGCCGACGTAGTGCGTCTGCGTGGCAGCCTGCAGCCTGAGCACACCCTGGCCCAGCGTGGTGCGGAAAAACTGTGGGAAAAAATTAACGGTGGTGCGAAAAAAGGCTATGTGAACGCTTTTGGTGCCATTACCGCTGGCCAAGCCATGCAGCAAGCCAAAGCAGGTCTGGAGGCTGTGTACCTGTCGGGTTGGCAAGTCGCCGCTGACGGTAACACTTCCGAAACCATGTACCCCGACCAGTCGCTGTATGCCTACGACTCGGTGCCCACTATGGTGCGTCGCATCAACAACACCTTCAAACGCGCTGACGAAATTCAGTGGGGCCGTGGTGTCAATCCTGGTGATGAAGGTTTTGTCGATTACTTCCTGCCCATCGTGGCCGATGCAGAGGCTGGTTTCGGCGGCGTGTTGAACGCTTTCGAACTGATGAAGAACATGATTGCTGCTGGCGCCGCTGGTGTTCACTTTGAAGACCAATTGGCCGCTGTGAAAAAATGTGGCCACATGGGCGGCAAAGTGCTGGTGCCGACCCAAGAAGCCGTTGAAAAACTGATGGCGGCCCGCTTCGCTGCTGACGTGATGGGTGTGCCCACCATCGTGCTGGCCCGCACGGATGCTGAAGCCGCCAACCTGCTGACCAGCGATTGCGATGCCAACGACCGTCCCTTCATTACCGGCGAGCGCACCCAAGAAGGCTTCTACCGCGTGAAAAATGGCCTGGAGCAAGCCATCAGCCGTGGTGTGGCTTACGCCCCCTACGCCGATCTGGTGTGGTGTGAAACGGGTGTGCCGGATATCGGCTTTGCCCGTGAATTTGCCCAAGCTGTACACGCTGCCTGCCCTGGCAAGCTGCTGTCGTACAACTGCTCGCCTTCGTTCAACTGGAAGAAAAACCTCAACGACAGCCAAATCGCTTCGTTCCAAGAAGAGCTGTCGGCGCTGGGTTACAAGTTCCAGTTCATCACTTTGGCTGGTATCCATATCAACTGGTACAACACCTTCCAGTTCGCCCACGCATACGCCCGTGGCGAAGGCATGAAGCACTATGTGAACATGGTGCAAGAGCCTGAATTTGCAGCCCGCGAACAAGGCTACACCTTCGTGTCGCACCAACAAGAAGTGGGCGCAGGCTATTTCGACGACGTGACCACCGTGATCCAAGGCGGCTCTTCCAGCGTGAAGGCCCTGACCGGTTCGACCGAAGAAGAACAGTTCCACTAAGCACTGTGGTAGCTAGGTCACAAACTTAGCACTCAGAAAAAGAAACGGGCTTGCTTTGCAAGCCCGTTTGTCTTTAAGTCGCTAAAATCATATTTTTTCTAATTTACAAGGGCGAGAAAGGCATCATTGGTTATGACACCGCGAACTACAACGTCAATCACTGCTCGCCGCTAGGGCCAGAGAGTTCGCGCATCCCAAAAGCTTCCCTCTTCTTTCTTTTAGGCGCGGACTGGTTCCGCGCTTTTTTATTGTTTGCGTGGCTTGAATTTTTAAAAGTTAAAACGAAGTTATGTTGAAAATTACCCTTCCCGACGGATCCGTGCGCGAGTTTGATGGGCCGGTCACGATCATGCAGGTGGCCCAGTCCATCGGTGCCGGCTTAGCCAAAAACACCGTCGCTGGCCGTGTCAATGGACGCTTGCTGGATGCTTGCGACGTGATTGCGCAAGATGCCACGCTGCAAATCATCACCCCCAAGGACCAAGAAGGGGTGGACATCATCCGCCACTCCTGTGCCCACTTGATTGGCCATGCCGTCAAGCAGCTGTACCCCACCGCCAAGATGGTGATTGGCCCAGTGATTGAAGAAGGTTTTTACTACGATATTTCGTATGAGCGCCCCTTCACCCCTGAAGACGTGGCGGCCATTGAAGCGCGGATGAAAGAGCTGATTGCCCAAGACTACGATGTCGTTAAAAAAATGACACCGCGTGCCGAGGTGATTAAAGTTTTTGAGCAGCGCGGCGAAGCGTACAAACTGCGTTTGGTGGAAGACATGCCCAATGAAACGCAAATGGGCTTGTACTACCACCAAGAATACGTGGACATGTGCCGGGGCCCACACGTGCCCAATACCCGCTTTTTGAAAGTCTTCAAGCTCACCAAGCTGGCCGGTGCCTATTGGCGCGGTGATGCCAAGAATGAGCAGCTGCAGCGCATTTATGGTACGGCTTGGGCCGATGAAAAAGATCTGCAAGCCTACATCACCCGCATTGAGGAAGCTGAAAAACGCGATCACCGCAAGCTGGGCCGAGAGCTGAACTTATTTCACATTGATGAGCATTCCCCCGGCACCGTTTTTTGGCATGCCAAAGGTTGGCAAATTTGGCAAGAAGTAGAGCAGTACATGCGCCGTGTGTACCGTGATAACGGTTATTTAGAGGTAAAAGGCCCGCAGATTCTGGATCGTACGCTCTGGGAAAAAACCGGCCACTGGGACAAGTACCGTGACAACATGTTCACGACCGAGAGCGAAAAGCACGACTTCGCGCTCAAGCCGATGAACTGCCCAGGGCACATTCTGATCTTCAAGCAAGGCATTAAAAGCTACCGTGAATTGCCGTTGCGCATGGGTGAATTTGGCCAATGCCACCGCAATGAACCGACGGGCGGTTTGCACGGCATCATGCGTGTACGCGCATTCACACAGGACGATGGGCACATCTTCTGTATGGAAGATCAAGTGCAGCAAGAAGTGCTCAATTTCACGCGTTTGCTGCAAAAGGTGTACCAAGATTTTGGCTTTACCGACATTATTTACAAGGTGGCCACCCGCCCTGAGGCGCGCATTGGCTCAGACGAGAGCTGGGACAAAGCAGAGGCGGCGCTGTTTGATAGCCTGAAAGCCTCGGGCTGTGAATACCAAGTTGCTGTGGGTGATGGCGCTTTTTATGGCCCCAAAATTGAGTACACCTTGAAAGATGCCTTGGGCCGCCAGTGGCAGTGCGGCACGATTCAAGTCGATTTTTCTATGCCCGAGCGCTTGGATGCGGAGTATGTCGGCGAAGACGGCAATCGCCATCGCCCCGTGATGCTGCACCGGGCCATTGTGGGTTCGATGGAGCGTTTTATCGGAATTTTGATTGAGCAGCATGCGGGTGCTTTGCCCGTATGGCTGGCACCGCAGCAAGTGGCGGTACTCAATATCACCGATGCGCAAAGTGATTACGTGCAGGAAATTGTCGCAAAAGTGCAAAAAGTACTGCCAGATCATGCACTCAAGATTGCCGCAGACCTTCGCAATGAAAAGATCACGTATAAAATACGTGAACATGCATTGCAAAAGCTTCCCTATATCTTGGTCGCAGGCGACAAAGAAAAAGCTGCTGGCACCGTTGCTGTGCGGGCGCGAGGGAATAAAGATCTTGGCGTGATGAGTGTGCAAGCCTTCATCGATTTGCTAGCCCAAGATATTGCCAATAAAGCTTAAAAGTATTAACGCGGGCTTGTCCCGCGTGCTTTGTGTGTAGGAAGCTACCCTTTTCGTAGCGTTTAAATTTTAGGGTGAGAGCCATAGCTACAGAATTTCGTGATCGTCGCCAGCGTGAAGAGCGCAAGCACCGTTTGAACCGTGAAATCTCCGCACCAGAAATCCGCCTGATGGGGCCGGACAACGAAGCCTTGGGCATCGTGCCTTTGCAAGAGGCGCTGCGTGCGGCCGGTGAGTTGGATGTGGATTTGGTTGAAATTGCTGCCACAGCCAGCCCCCCGGTATGCCGGTTGATGGACTATGGCAAGTTTAAATACCAAGAGCAGAAGAAGGCTGCCGAGGCCAAGGCCAAGCAAGCGGTTGTTGAGATCAAGGAAGTGAAATTCCGTCCCGGCACGGATGATGGTGACTACAACATCAAACTGCGTAATATCCGACGCTTTTTGGGGGAGGGCGATAAGTGTAAAATCACGCTTCGCTTTCGTGGCCGCGAGATTACGCACCAGCAGCTGGGCTTGGATTTGCTCAACCGCTTGCGCGACGATCTGGCCGACTCCATCCAGGTGGAGCAGTTTCCCAAGTTGGAAGGCCGCCAAATGGTGATGATGATTGCCCCAGCACGTAAAAAGCCAGGAGCTGGCAAATCTGCTGAAGCAGGCGCACCAGAAAAAGCAGAGTAATTACCCCATTGCAGGAGCTTGTCTGAAGCACTTTGTGCCCCAGACAAGCTTTTGTATTGCCCTGGATTTTTTCTGGGGTAAATAAGTGACTCGGGGCCAACAAGTTTTGCTGTGGTGGCAAACGCCTTGCGAGCACAAGTAACAGGAGCATTCAATGCCCAAAATGAAAACCAAGAGCAGCGCGAAGAAACGTTTTCGCGTCCGTCCGGGTGGCACCGTCAAGCGCGGTCAAGCCTTCAAGCGTCACATCTTGACCAAGAAGACCACCAAGAACAAGCGTAACCTGCGTGGCATCGTCAATGTGCATGAGTCCGATGTGGCCTCTATTGCCAAGATGATGCCCATGGCTGGCCTGTAATTTTTTAGACGAACAAGGAGTAAACATATGCCTCGCGTCAAACGTGGTGTAACGGCCCGTGCCCGTCACAAAAAAGTTCTGGCTCAAGCCAAAGGTTTCCGCGGCCGCCGCGGTAATGTCTTCCGCGTCGCCAAACAGGCGGTGATGAAGGCCGGTCAGTACGCTTACCGTGACCGCCGCAACAAGAAACGCGTGTTCCGCCGTCTGTGGATCACCCGTATCAATGCGGCTGCACGCGAATTGGGCCTGACCTACAGCCAGTTCACCAATGGCCTGAAAAAGGCTGCCATCGACATCGACCGCAAAATGCTGGCCGACATCGCTGTGCATGACAAGGCTGCTTTTGGCAGCATCGTGGAACAAGTAAAAGCCAAGCTGGCTGCTTGAGTTCACGATCGGTAGTTATAAAGTAATAGCTACTGACGCACTATCAGCAAGGGCTAGGGCTTGAAAAGGCACTAGCCCTTGTTGTATTTGAATATTGAAGTATTGAAAATGCGACAGCAAGGTCGCAAGCAAAGTCAAAGTCGCTATGAACGAATTGGATTCCCTGGTTGCCAGCGCCCGCGAGTTGTTCGCGCAGGCGGCTACCCCTGTTGAGTTGGAAAACGCCAAAGCCCAGTTTTTGGGCAAAGCCGGCAAGATGACCGAGCTGATGAAGGGCATGGCGCAGCTGTCCGTAGAAGAGAAGAAAACCCGGGGCGCTGCCATCAACGTGACCAAGCAGGCCATTGAAGCGGCCCTGACCGAGCGCCGCAATGCCCTGGCTGAGGCCCAGTTGCAGGTGCAATTGCAGGCCGAGCGCCTGGATGTCACCTTGCCGGGCCGCCAACGTGGCCAAGGGGGCTTGCACCCGGTGTCGCTGACCTTGGAGCGCATTGAGGGGATTTTTGCCTCGATGGGCTTTGAAGTGGCCGAGGGCCCAGAGATTGAGTCTGACTGGTTCAACTTCACCGCGCTCAATACCCCGGAAGACCACCCGGCGCGTTCGATGCACGACACGTTTTATGTCGAAGGCGGCACGCCGCAGGCCCCGAATTTGCTGCGCACGCACACCAGCCCGATGCAGGTGCGCCATGCGGTGCAGCACGTCAAGCGCTACCGCAACCAGCTCGATGCAGGGCAGGGCATGCCCGAGATTCGTGTGATTGCCCCCGGGCGCACCTACCGTGTGGATTCGGATGCTACGCACTCGCCCATGTTCCATCAGTGCGAAGGCTTGTGGATTGGCGAGAATGTGAGTTTTAAAGACCTGAAGGTCGTATTTACCGATTTTTGCAAGACGTTTTTTGAAAGCGATGACCTGGTGCTGCGCTTTCGCCCGAGCTTTTTTCCGTTCACCGAGCCATCGGCCGAAGTGGACATCCAGTTCCAAAGCGGCCCCTTGGCGGGCAAGTGGCTGGAAGTGGCCGGCAGCGGCCAGGTGCACCCCAATGTGGTGCGCAACATGGGCTTAGACCCCGAGCGCTTTATCGGTTTTGCCTTTGGCATGGGACCCGATCGCCTGACCATGCTGCGCTATGGCGTGAATGATTTGCGCCTGTTCTTTGATGGCGATATCCGCTTCTTGTCCCAATTTAATAAGTAAAAAGTGAGCTGTTTGCGCTGCTATATGGATATTTCAGATTGTTTTTAGCCTGAAATGTTGATAAGTAAAGCGGTAACAGCTATCTTTTAATGATTGTGCGCTGAGGCTGCCTCGGCGCATGCGATGGAAAAAAACATGCAGTTTCCTGAATCTTGGTTGCGCCAATACTGCAACCCTCCGCTGAGCACCCAGGCCCTGGCCGATACCTTGACCATGGCTGGTCTGGAGGTGGAAGAGCTGGACCCGGTGGCTCCACCCTTTACCGGCATTGTTGTTGGTGAGATCAAAGAAGCCGTGCAACACCCGGATGCCGACCGTCTGCGGGTGTGCCAGGTGGATGTGGGCGGCCCTGAGTTGCTCAGCATTGTCTGCGGTGCGCCCAATGCCCGCGTCGGCATCCGGGTGCCCTGCGCCACCGTGGGGGCCGAGTTGCCGCCCGGGCCGGACGGCAAGCCGTTCAAAATCAAGGTGGGCAAGCTGCGCGGCGTGCCCAGCTTTGGCATGCTGTGCTCGGCCAAAGAGCTGGGGGTGGATGAGGATGCCAGTGGCCTGCTGGAGCTGCCCCTGGATGCGCCGCTGGGCCAGAACTTGCGCGAGTACCTGAATCTGGACGACACGCTGTTCACCCTCAAACTCACGCCCAATCTGGCGCACTGCCTGAGCGTTTACGGCGTGGCCCGTGAGCTGTCGGCACTGACCGGGGCCCCCCTGACGGCGCTTGAATTTTCACACGCTAGTGTGGGGCACCAAGACAGTTTGCCGGTAGAGATTCAAGCGCCTGACCTGTGTGGCCGCTTTTCCGGCCGCATCGTGCGCGGTGTCAATACCCAAGTCAAAACGCCGCAGTGGATGGTTGATCGCCTGGCGCGTTGTGGCCAGCGCTCGGTGGCGCCGCTGGTGGATATTTCCAACTACGTGATGTTTGAGCTGGGCCAGCCGACGCATATTTTTGACCTCGACAAAATCCACGGCGGCCTGCAAGTGCGCTGGGGGCAGGCCGGTGAGCAGCTCAAGCTGTTGAACGGTAATACCGTCACGGTGGATGCGCAGGTGGGGGTGATTGCCGATGCCAATGGCCTGGAATCGCTGGCCGGCATCATGGGGGGCGATGCCACGGCGGTGTCGGATGGCACGCAGAACATCTACATTGAAGCGGCTTTTTGGTGGCCCAAGGCCGTGGCCGGCCGCTCGCGCCGCTTTAATTTCTCGACCGATGCCGGGCACCGTTTTGAGCGCGGTGTCGATCCGGCCCACACGGTGCAGGTGATTGAGCGCATTACCGAGCTGGTGCTGCAAATTTGCGGCACCGCCGACACCACCTGTGGCCCGATTACCGATGTCCAGCCCAACGTGCCCGCGCCCAAGCAAGTGCAGCTGCGCGTGGCGCGTGCCGCCAAAGTGATTGGCATGCCAGTGACCCAGCAGCAGTGCCTGGATGCGTTGAACGGCCTGGGCTTGCCCGCAGTGGCCGTGGGCAGCGAGGCGGTGGCGGTGATGGCGCCGACCTTCCGCTTTGACATCAATCTGGAAGAGGATTTGATCGAAGAAGTGGCCCGCATGATCGGCTACGAGCAATTGCCCACCAGCAAACCGCTGGCACCGATTGCGCCCAAACTGCTGAGCGAAAACCGCCGCAGCCCGTTTACCGTGCGCCATTTGCTGGCCGGTTTGGGCTACCAGGAAACCATTAACTTCAGCTTTGTTGAAGAAAAGTGGGAGCAAACCCTGGCCGCCAATAAAGACCCTATCCGGTTATTGAACCCCATTGCCAGCCATTTGAGCGTGATGCGCTCCTCTTTGTTGGGTTCTTTGCTGCAGGTGCTCAAGTTCAACCTCGATCGCAAAGCCGCGCGCGTGCGCGTGTTTGAACTGGGGCGGGTGTTTTTTAAAGATGCTGCGGTTGAAGAATCTGACACCACCATCAAAGGCTTTGACCAGCCGATGCGGGTGGCTGGGTTGGCCTATGGCAGCAATGCGCCGCTGCAATGGGGGGTGCAGGATGGCCGCGTCGATTTCTTTGATGTGAAAGGCGACGTGCAAGCGCTGCTGGCCCCGCTGCAAGCACAGTTTGAGCCCGCTGAACACCCCGCCATGCACCCTGGCCGTTGCGCCCGGGTGGTGCTGGCCGGGCAAGAAATTGGCCATGTCGGTGAGTTGCACCCCCAGTGGTGCCAGCAGTGGGATTTGCCGCAGGCTCCAGTGATGTTTGAACTGGCGCTGCAGGCCGTGCTGCAGCGCCCGGTGCCGCAATTTACTCCGGTGCCCAAGCACCAGGCGGTGGAGCGCGACATTGCGGTGGTGGTCAAAGAAAGCGTGACCCATGCCCAGCTGATGGCGGCCGTGCATGCGGCGGTGCCGGCGCAGACGCTACGCTCGGCGGTGCTGTTTGATGTCTTCCGCCCGAAAAAGCTCAAACCGGGTGAAGTCGCCAGTGCCGGTGCGTTGGCACACGATGAGAAAAGTTTGGCCGTGCGCTTGACCTTGGGCCGCCAGGCCGAAGCCTTGACCGATGCCGATATTGATGCTGCCATGCAGGCGGTAATTGCTGCCTTGGCCGAGCAACTCGGTGCCAAGCTGCGAGGATGAAGATGATGGAAGAAAACTTTGAAGCCGGTGCCTTGACCAAGGCCGAATTGGTCGATTTGCTGTTTGAGCAAATGGGAATGAACAAGCGCGAAGCCAAGATGGTGGTCGATGGCTTTTTTGACCTGATTTGTCAAAGCCTGGTGCGTGGTGAAGACGTCAAACTCTCGGGTCTGGGCAACTTCCAGGTGCGTGAAAAAGCCCCCCGTCCAGGGCGCAATCCCCGCACCGGGGAGTTGGTGCCGATTGCTGCCCGCCGGGTGGTGACCTTCCACGCCAGCGCAAAATGCAAGGAATTGATGCACGCCGCCACATAAACTTGGCAAGTTTGTAAAATTGCGGGTTTTTCCCCTCTATAATCCGCAGCTTCGGCGTGTAGCGCAGCCTGGTAGCGCACTTGCATGGGGTGCAAGGGGTCGCGAGTTCGAATCCCGCCACGCCGACCAATTTAAAAGCCCTTGGATTGTTTCAATCCAAGGGCTTTTTGTTTTTAGCTTTGATTGGCAGAAAAGTGCTTTAAGCAAATTCTGCGCTATGTATTTGGGTTGGGACGGCCAGCACCCGGTAGGCCACAACATCCAAGGCGGGGTAGCTGGCACCTTGCTTGTCTGTCCAGACTTTGGGCGTGAGGGGGCCGACGATGGACACCACATCGCCCTCTTGCAAATCCAGTAGCTGTTTGCAGGGGACGGGGTCAAAGGCGACAACATTCACAAACAGGCTGCTGGGGATTTCGGCGGCTGCGTTGGGGCGCAAGTTGCCGTCGCCGACGGTGGCACGCATCCGGGCCACCATGAAGGTTTTGCCAAAGCGGTCGGTGCGCTCGCTGGGGTCGGTGGTCAGGCGTCCGGTGATCAAGCCTTCAATCATGGAATAAAACTTTCGTGGCGAATCAAAAAAATAGGTAAAAAACAAAAAAGGCCAACATTTTAAAATGTTGGCCTTTTGGAATCAATGGTCGGCGTGGCGGGATTCGAACTCGCGACCCCTTGCACCCCATGCAAGTGCGCTACCAGGCTGCGCTACACGCCGACAAGACTGAAATTATATACCGGATTTAAAGCGTTTAACAAGATGCGCCAAACCAAAGCGCACAAGGGGGTTGCGGGTTTGGGGCCTGCGCAGGGGTGGTGCTGCTGGGCAATCAAGGGTTTCAGGGAATTTTCTACAATCGCGCCTTTGCAACTTTTCTTTGTTTTTTTGTTATGACGCAATCCACTGAGCGCCCCGCACTGCCCGATCACTTGTCGATAGACCCCCGCAGCCCGCACTTTGTGGCGGCGGTGTTTGAGCACGATGTTGGGATTCGTTTTAATGGCCAAGAGCGCCAAGATGTGGAGGAGTACTGCGTGAGCGAAGGCTGGGTGAAGGTGCCGGCCGGCAAAACCCTGGATCGCAAAGGGCGGCCTTTGCTGATGAAGCTCAAAGGCACGGTGGAGGCGTATTACCGTTAGATTCCAGGCCATGGCCCTGCAGTGGCAAGCTGCGGTGGCAGTGTTGCCAGATAAAGCCAGATAAAAAAAGCGCTCCTTTCATAGGAGCGCTTTTTTATGGTCAGCCTTCCCGGACTGGCGATTTAAACCGCCAGCAGCTCTACGTCAAATTTGAGGGTGGCGTTGGGGGGAATGACGCCACCGGCACCGTAAGCGCCGTAGCCCAGCTCAGGGGGGATGATCAAGGTGCGCTGGCCACCCACTTGCATGCCTTGCACGCCTTCGTCCCAGCCGCGAATGACCATGCCTGCGCCCAGGGCAAACACAAAGGGGTCGTTGCGGTCTTTGCTGGAATCAAATTTGGCACCTTGCTGCCCGTTTTGGTACAGCCAGCCGGTGTAATGCACGGTGACTTGTTTACCTGCCACAGCGGTGGCACCCGTGCCGGTCACGGTGTCTTCGTATTGCAAGCCAGAGGCGGTTTGTTGCAGAGCCATAAATGCTTTCGTTTTCGTCGTTGTGTAGGGGGCTAAAGGGAAGTCGAAGCGCTGGGGTTAGTCTTTGTTCTTGACCCAACGATTGGCAAAAGCCTGCAAGTCGTTCAGGCGTTTGAGCAGGTCTTGGCCCTGCAAGGTGACGGTGTAGCCATCGCTGCCGTGCTCCATGAAGCCAGCTTCGCGCAGTTCTTTGATGCGGGTGTTCAAGGTGTTGGGGGTGATGCCGCCCACGCTGTCTTGCAGCAGGCGGAAGGTTTGGGGGTAGCCATCGCGCAAGGCCCAGAGAATGCGCAGGGCATAGCGGCGCTCTAGCTGGTCAAACAGTTGATGAATGGCGATATTGTCTTTCAAACTCATGGGTGCTTCTCCTAGTGCTGCGCCGTGGTGGCGCGTCATTACGCTACAAGTTTAGTAGCTCTAGAGTTGGGGCGGCAACAAAATGCGCGTCAAAAGGGTGCAATTGATTAAAAAATGTTGCTTCGCTGCTACGGTTCTTGGGGGGAAGAAAACGGTGCAAAAAAAATAGCACCCAGGCCAACTGGCAGCTTGGGGTGCTTGGGGTTGCAACGCAGCACAGCAGGGTGTGCGGCGGTGTTGCTTAGAACGTGTTCATGATCTCGGATGAAGGTGTGGGGGATGCGGTTCGGGATGGGTTGCGAGGCGCAAACCACAGCAATAGCTTGGCTATTGCGAGGATTTGCAACGACGCAGACCGCCCGAAGCCGCGCCCGCACACCCATGAGGAGATCGTGAACACGTTCTTAGGCTCGGAGGGCCGCTTCGGGGGTGTCTTTTGGGGCCTCTTTTGGGGTGAGCGCGGCCAGTTTGGCGGCTAAAAATTCGTCATAGCCTTTTTGCACCAGTTCAAAGGTTTGGTTGATGCCTTGGGCAATCGGGCTGCCTTCGCCCAGTACGCCCAGCCCATTCAGGATGTCGCTGGCCTCGTTGAAGCCTTGTTCAAAACCACCGCGAATCAGCCCGACAAAATTACGGATGACATCCTCGGGTGCATCGTCTTTGTGCTGGGCGGCATAGGCTTCAAAAAACGCGGTGGACATGCTCAAGATGCGGCTGGCGGTGCCCTCGGGGCTGTTGTCCTGGCCCATGGCTTGGCCAATCGCATCGGGGCCCAGTTCGGGAGCTAAATATTCGTTGATGCCGTCAATGGCGGTGCGGTACAGCAAGGCCATGCTGTTGTTGCCCGCTTGCAGTGACACTTGCAGCGATGCTTGCAAAATTTGGGCGTTCAGCGTGTCGCGCTGGCCTTGGGGGCGGCTTTGGCTGGCCGCTTTGGCTTGGGTCAGCGCATCGTTGGCTGCGGGGGATGGGGTGGTGGGTTGGCTTGGGGCCAGGCTGGCGGTGGGTGCAACCATGGTGTTCTCCTGCGCTTGTGAGAGAGGGTGCCCCTTTTATCGGCAGGCGCAGGGAAAACTAAAGCCTTATTTAGTAGCGGATGCTGCGCACCGGGGGGTTACTGGCCTTGCTCTGCCAGCAGCTCTTGCAGGGTTTGCACTTGCAGGCGCAGGCGCTGGTTTTCTTCTTCCAAGGTGGCGATGCGCGCTTGCAGGGCCTGGGTGTCGGCGGGTGCGTGGGGTGGCGCATCATCGTGCTCGGCTGGGTTCAGGGCTTGGCTGGCTTTTTCTTGGCGGGCGACTTTTTGGGCTTGGCGGATGCGCTTGGCGGCCTCTTTCAGGCCCTGGGCACCGTCTTGGGCGGCGGTTTGTTGCTCGGCCACGGGCAGCTTGGCCAGCACAGCGGCGGTGCTGAGCGAGAGTTCGCCATTTTTGATGGCAGCCACCAGCTCGGGGGCGGCTTTTTCTTGGATGGTTTCAATGTGCTTGACCTGGGCGGGAGACAGGCGGGCGGCCCGTGCTAGGGCTTCGCGGGTGTCCAGGGCCTGGTCCGGCACTTTGGGGACGCTGGCCAGCGCGGCCTGGCTGGCCTCGGTGGGGTCGTCGGCTGCGTCGTGCTGGGTGGCTTGCTGCACGGCGGTGGCGGCGGTGGCGCGGCGCTGGGCGATGATTTCGCGCTTGCGCAGGGCCAGCACGCCGCGCTGAAAGTCCGAGACGCTGCGCCGGCCCAGGTGCTGGTCAATCATCCACAGGTGCACGTCTTCCATGCTCGCAAACTGGGTGTTTTGCACGGTTTGAAAGGGCAGGCCATGTTTTTGGCAAATGCCGTAGCGGTTGTGCCCGTCCACCAAGATATTGCCCCACAGCACCAAGGCATCGCGGCAGCCTTCGGCCAGGATGCTGCGCTCCAGGGCATCGTGTTCATCCGGGGTAAGGGGGTCGATATAGGCTTTGAGTTCGGGCAGGACGGTGATTTCAGCAGACATGGCAGATAAAAATAAAGAAGCACTCTGCGCAATGGCACAGAGTGCTTTTAGATGGTTAGATAGTATTTTTAAGCTTATTTAAGCGCAAGGCGCTATTTTAAATAGCTTACTTGGTGCCAAAAATGCGGTCGCCCGCATCGCCCAGGCCGGGCAGGATGTAGCCATGATCGTCCAGCTGGCGGTCGATGGCGGCGGTGTAGATGTCCACATCCGGGTGGGCGGCCTGCAGCGTGGCGATGCCCTCGGGGGCGGCCAGCAGGCACATGAATTTGATGCTTTTGGGCTGGCTGCGGTTTTTCAGGTGGCTGACGGCGGCGGCGGCCGAGTTGCCCGTGGCCAGCATGGGATCGACGACGATGGCATCGCGCTCGCACATTTTGTCGGGCATTTTGTAGTAGTACTCGACCGGCTGCAGGGTCTGCGGGTCGCGAAACAGGCCAATGTGGCCGATGCGCGAGCCGGGCACGACGTTGAGCATGCCGTCCAAAAAGCCGTTGCCCGCGCGCAGGATGGACACCAGCACCAGTTTTTTGCCGTCGATGACTTTGCCGGTGGTGGTCTCCAGCGGGGTTTCAATTTCGATCTCTTGCAGCGGCATGTCGCGCGTGAGCTCGTAGGCCATCAGCGTGGACAGCTCGCCCAGCATGCGCCGAAAGCTGTTGGTGCTGGCTTCTTTGCGGCGCATCAGGGTCAGTTTGTGCTGGACGAGGGGGTGGTCAATCAGGTGAACAGTGCTCATGGGGGCGCTGGAAAATGGGGGTGAAAAAAGAAAGCAACCAACCAGGGGCGCAAAAAAACCGCCAGCGGGTGCGGCGGTTTTCGCGTGGAAGGTACAACCGTGTGGGGCTGAACTTTACTGGTATTTTTTCTCCAGCGCATCCCAGATGGGCTTGTTGACCAAACGCTGGCGCTCGGCAAACGGTGCGACCAGGTTGGGGTCTTCTTGGATGTGGCCTTCGTTTTTCAGCACGCCCAGGGCGCGTTGCATGCCGGCCACCGCGCCTTGCAGGGCGGCGTTGGCGTACAGCACGATGCCGTAGCCCATTTTGGCCAGCTCTTCGGTGCTGGTGATGGGCGTTTTGCCGCCGATGACCATGTTCATCAGCTGGGGCGTTTTCAGGCGCTGGGGCAGGGCGGCGATGTGCTCGGCGCTGGTGACGGCTTCGACAAACAGCAGGTCGGCACCGGCCTCGGCGTATTGCTGGGCGCGTTCCACCGCTGCGTCAAAGCCGTGGATAGCGGCGGCATCGGTGCGGGCCATGATGATGGTGCCCTTGTTGCGGCGTGCATCGCACGCGGCCTTGATCTTGCCGATCATTTCGCTGGCTTCAATCACTTCTTTGCCGTTGAAGTGGCCGCAGCGCTTGGGGCTGACCTGGTCTTCCAGCTGGATGCAGTCGGCCCCGGCGCGCTCCAGGGTGCGCACGGCGTGGTAGGTGTTCAGCGCGTTGCCAAAGCCGGTGTCGGCATCGACGATCAGCGGCACCTCTACCGCGTCGCGGATGCGGGCGGTGTGGTCGGCGATGTCGGTCAGGCCCATAAAGCCTTGGTCGGGCAGGCCAAACCACATATTGGTCACGCCAGCGCCGGTCACATAAATGGCTTCAAAGCCCATGTCGGCCACCAGGCGGGCGGACATGGCGTTGAACGCGCCGGGCACGATCACGCCGCGGCGTTGGGCGATCAGGGAGCGCAGTTGTTGTTGGGTGGTGCTCATAACAATCCTTTGCTGTGCAAGTGAAAAAAGCTGGCCCCAAATAGCGAGGGCCAGCCTTCATGGTTTCAATAGCTTGTTGCGCTTGCTAAATAAGGATTTCAGCATGTTTTATGGCTGAAATCGTTTATTTATTAGCGGTAGCAGCTACGTTGTTCAATGATTACTTGCGCTCGTCGATGGGCACAAACTTCAGATCGTCCGGGCCGGTGTAGTTGGCGCTGGGGCGGATGATCTTGTTGTCGATGCGCTGCTCGATGATGTGCGCCGCCCAGCCGCTGGTGCGGGCGATCACAAACAACGGCGTGAACATGGCGGTGGGCACGCCCATCATGTGGTAGCTCACGGCGCTGAACCAGTCCAGGTTGGGGAACATTTTTTTGACTTCCCACATGACCGATTCCAGGCGCTCGGCGATGTCGTACATCTTGGTGGAGCCAGCCTCGTCCGACAGCTGCTTGGCCACGCCTTTGATGACCACGTTGCGCGGGTCGCTGATGGTGTACACGGGGTGACCAAAGCCAATGACCACTTCCTTGCGCTCCACGCGGGCACGGATGTCGGCTTCGGCTTCATCGGGGTTGTCGTAGCGCTTTTGAATTTCAAAAGCCACTTCGTTGGCACCGCCGTGCTTGGGGCCGCGCAGCGCGCCAATCGCGCCGGTGATGGCCGAGTACATATCGCTGCCCGTGCCGGCAATCACGCGCGAGGTGAAGGTGGAGGCGTTGAACTCGTGCTCAGCGTACAGGTTGAGCGAAATGTTCATGGCCTTGACCCAGCTGTCGGCGGGCTTGGCACCGTGCAGCAGGTGCAGGAAGTGGCCGCCGATGCTGTCGTCGTCGGTTTCCACTTCGATGCGGCGGCCATTGGTGCTGAAGTGGTACCAGTACAGCAGCATGGAGCCCAGCGAAGCCATCAGGCGGTCGGCGATGTCGCGCGCGCCAGCGATGTTGTGGTCGTCTTTTTCCGGCAGGGTGCAGCCCAGCACGGACACGCCGGTGCGCATCACGTCCATGGGGTGGCTGGAAGCGGGCAGCTGCTCCAGCGCCGCCTTGACGTTGGCAGGCAGGCCGCGCAGGGCCTTGAGCTTGGCTTTGTAGCCCTTGAGTTCTGCGCGGGTGGGCAGCTTGCCGTGGACCAGCAGGTGGGCCACTTCTTCAAATTCGCACTGGTCGGCCAGTTCCAGAATGTCGTAGCCACGGTAGTGCAGGTCGTTGCCGGTCTTGCCGACGGTACACAGCGCGGTGTTGCCAGCGGTCACGCCGGACAGGGCCACAGACTTTTTGGGCTTGAAGGTGGGGGCTGCTTGTTCAGTGGTCATCGTGTCGCTCCTTGGAATGAAAAAAGGGGAAAGGGAAAAGAAGGGGTTATTCGAGGGTTTCGGCGGGTACGCGCACCCAGCCTTCCATCAGGATGCGGGCGCTGCGGCTCATGACCGCCTTGGTCACTTGCCACTGGCCATTCACCTGCTTGGCTTCTGCGCCCACGCGCAGCGTGCCCGAGGGGTGGCCAAAACGGACGGCTTCGCGCTCACCGCCACCGGCGGCCAGATTCACCAGCGTGCCGGGCACAGCGGCGGCGGTGCCAATGGCCACGGCGCAGGTGCCCATCATGGCGTGGTGCAGCTTGCCCATGGACAGGGCACGCACCAGCAAATCCACATCGCCCGCTGCGATGGCTTTGCCGCTGGAGGCGGTGTAGCTCTTGGGTGGGCTGACAAAGGCAATCTTGGGCGTGTGCTGGCGCTTGAGGGCTTCTTCCGGGGTTTGGATCAGGCCCATGCGCAGGGCCCCGGCGACGCGGATTTTTTCAAAACGCTCCAGCTGCGCGGGGTCGTTGTTGATGTCTTCGCGCAGTTCGGTGCCCTGGTAGCCGATGTCGGCTGCGTTTACGAACACGGTGGGGATGCCGGCGCTGATCATGGTGGCGGGAAAGCTGCCCACGCCGGGCACGTCCAGCGTATCGACCAAGTTGCCGGTGGGGAACATCGCGCCGCCGTCGTCGCCATCGTCCGAGGGGTCCATGAATTCGAGCACGATCTCGGCAGCGGGGAAGGTCACGCCGTCCAGCTCAAAATCGCCCGTTTCTTGCACCTGCCCGTTGGTGATGGGTACGTGGGCAATGATGGTTTTGCCAATGTTGGCTTGCCAGATGCGCACCACGCAGGTGCCGCTGCCCGTGCCATTGCCTGGGATGCGGCTGGCATCGACCAGCCCGGCGTGGATGGCAAACGCGCCCGCCGCGGTGGACAGGTTGCCGCAGTTGCCGCTCCAGTCCACAAAGTCGGTGTTGATGGACACTTGCCCGTAGAGGTAGTCCACGTCGTGGTCGGGGCGCGTGCTTTTGGACAGGATCACGCACTTGCTGGTGCTGGAGGTGGCGCCGCCCATGCCGTCGATGTGGGCGCTGTAGGGGTCGGGGCTGCCGATGACGCGCTGAAACAGCTGGTCGCGCGCGCGGCCCGGCACTTGGCAGCTTTGCGGCAGGTCTTGCAGGCGAAAGAACACGCCCTTGCTGGTGCCGCCCCGGATGTAGGTGGCAGGGATGCGAAGTTGGGGTTGTGGCATAAAGATTGAACCTTTCATAGCTTGTTGCGCTGTTAAATAAAGGGTTTCAAGGCATTAATACCTTGAAACCCTTATGTATTAAGCGGTACCAGCTAGGAAATCCTGCGCAAAGCGCTGCAGCACGCCGCCCGCTTCGTAGATGGATACCTCTTCCGCCGTATCCAGGCGGCAGGTCATGGGCACACGCACCACTTCGCCGTTTTTGCGCTGAATGACCAGGGTCATGTCTGCGCGTGGGGCCAGATCGCCTTCCACGTCATAGGTTTCGGTGCCATCCAGCTGCAAGGTGTTGCGGTTGGTGCCGGGTTTGAACTCCAGCGGCAGCACGCCCATGCCGATCAGGTTGGTGCGGTGGATGCGCTCAAAGCCTTCGGCCGCAATGGCTTCCACCCCGGCCAGGCGCACGCCCTTGGCGGCCCAGTCGCGGCTGGAGCCTTGGCCGTAGTCGGCCCCGGCGACGATGATCAGCGGCTGGCGGCGGTTCATGTAGGTTTCAATCGCCTCCCACATGCGCATGACTTGGCCTTCGGGTTCGACGCGGGCCAGCGAGCCTTGTTTGACCGTGCCGTCCGGGTTTTTCACCATTTCGTTGAACAGCTTGGGGTTGGCAAAGGTGGCACGCATGGCGGTCAGGTGATCGCCGCGGTGGGTGGCGTAGGAGTTGAAGTCCTCCTCGGGCAGGCCCATCTTGGCCAGGTACTCACCGGCAGCCGAGTCGGGCAGGATGGCGTTGGACGGCGACAGGTGGTCGGTGGTGATGTTGTCCGGCAGGATGGCCAGCGGGCGCATGCCTTTCAGGGTGCGGGGGAAGGCGGCCAGTGCGCCCACGCCTTCGGTATCCCAGTAGGGCGGGCGGCGAATGTAGGTGGAGGTGGGCCGCCAGGCGTACAGGGGCGAGGTTTTTTCCCCTTTGCTGCGGTGGATGCTGAACATGGGTTCGTACACCGCGTGGAATTGCTCGGGCTTGACGCTGGCGGCAACGATGGCATCAATCTCCGCATCGCTGGGCCACAGGTCTTTCAGGGTGATGGGCTTGCCTTGGGCATCAAAGCCCAGCGCGTCCTGCTCGATGTCCAGGCGCACTGTGCCAGCCAACGCGTAGGCGACGACCAGCGGGGGCGAGGCCAGGAAGGCCTGTTTGGCATAGGGGTGAATGCGCCCGTCAAAGTTGCGGTTGCCCGAGAGCACGGCGGTGGCGTACAGGTCGCGGTCGATGATTTCTTGCTGAATCTTGGGATCGAGCGCACCGCTCATGCCGTTGCAGGTGGTGCAGGCGTAGGCGACGATGCCAAAGCCCAGCTTTTCCAGCTCGGGCAGCAGGCCGCTGTCTTCCAGGTACAGCTTGGCCACTTTGGAGCCGGGGGCGAACGAGGTTTTCACCCACGGTTTGCGCACCAGGCCCAGGGCGTTGGCCTTTTTGGCCAGCAGGGCAGCAGCGACCACGTTGCGCGGGTTGCTGGTGTTGGTGCAGCTGGTGATGGCGGCAATGATCACCGCGCCATCGGGCATCAGGCCTTGGGCTTCTTCGCCCTTGCCCGCTTGCAGCTTGGCGGCATCGGCAATGCCGCGCTCGGCCAGGTCGCTGGTGGGCAGGCGGCGGTGCGGGTTGCTGGGGCCGGCCATGTTGCGCACCACGGTAGAGAGGTCAAAGCGCAGCACGCGCTCGTACTGGGCGGTTTTCAGCGCATCGGCCCACAGGCCGGTTTCTTTGGCGTATTGCTCGACCAAGGCCACCTGCTCAGGCTCGCGGCCGGTGAGTTTCAGGTAGTCAATGGTTTGCTGGTCGATGTAGAACATCGCCGCCGTGGCACCGTACTCGGGGCACATGTTGGAGATGGTGGCCCGGTCGCCAATGGAGAGGCTGTCGGCACCCTCGCCGAAAAACTCCACGTAAGCGCCCACTACGCGCTCTTTGCGCAGGAATTCGGTCAGCGCCAGCACGATGTCGGTGGCGGTGATGCCGGGCTGGCGCTGGCCGGTCAGCTCCACGCCAACGATGTCGGGCAGGCGCATCATGCTGGCGCGGCCCAGCATCACGGTTTCGGCCTCTAGGCCGCCCACGCCCACAGCGATCACGCCCAGCGCATCGACGTGCGGGGTGTGGCTGTCGGTGCCCACGCAGGTGTCGGGGAAGGCCACGCCGTCACGCAACTGGATGACAGGGCTCATTTTTTCCAGATTGATCTGGTGCATGATGCCGTTGCCCGCAGGGATCACGTCCACGTTCTTGAACGCGGTTTTGCACCAGTCGATGAAGTGGAAGCGGTCGGCGTTGCGGCGCTCTTCGACTTCGCGGTTTTTCTCGAACGCATCGGGGTCAAAGCCGGCGTATTCCACGGCCAGCGAGTGATCGACGATGAGCTGGGTGGGCACCACCGGGTTCACCTGGGCCGGGTCGCCGCCTTGCTCGGCAATGGCATCGCGCAGACCGGCCAGATCGACCAGCGCTGTCTGGCCCAGGATGTCGTGGCAGACCACGCGGGCCGGGTACCAGGGAAAGTCCAGATCGCGCTTGCGGTAGATGAGCTGCTTGAGCGCATCGGTCAGCAGGGCCGGATCGCAGCGGCGCACCAGTTGTTCGGCCAGGATGCGGCTGGTGTAGGGCAGGCCAGCGTAAGCGCCAGGCTCAATGGCATCAATGGCGGCGCGGGTGTCGTAGTACTGCACATCGGCAGTGCCGGGCAGGGTTTTGCGGTAGGCGTTTTGGTTCATAAAAGGCGGTTTCTTTCTGGATGGACCGAGGAGGCTGCACAAGCTTGATTTGCAATTTACGCAAAACCAGGCGCTTCTAAAACACTGAATTTGCAAAACATAGTAAATTGCACGTCGCTAATTTGCAAATTTTGCGAATTTCTACCGTAGTAAGTACGACGATGTCCAAAATTTTTATGGGAGTGCGCCTGCGCTCCCTGCGCCAAGAGCGCGGCATGACGCAGGTGGCGCTGGCGCAGGCCTTGGGTATTTCGCCCAGTTATTTGAACCAGTTGGAGCAAGACCAGCGGCCGTTTACGGTGTCGGTGCTGCTGAAAGTCCACCGTGTGCTGGGGGTGGATATTCAGCAGTTTTCCGAAGACGAACAGGCGCGGCTGGTGGCCCAGCTGTCCGATGCGGTGGCCGCAGTCCCGGATCTGCCCGCCGTGCCGCAGGCCGAGCTGCGCGAGCTGGCGGCCAAGTTGCCCCAGCTGTCGCAAGCCCTGCTGGCCCTGCACCGGCGGCATCAGCAGGACACCCAGCGGTTGCACACCCTGGCCGATCGGCTCAGCCGCGTTGGCATGGATGAAGCCCCGGGCTGGGTGGACGATGCCTTGCCCCCAGGCCAGATGCCGTTTGAGGCCGTGCGGGATTTCTTTTTTGCCCACCGCAATTACTTTGACAGCCTGGATCGCGCCGCCGAGGCGCTGGCCCAGCAGGCCCAAGCCCAAGGCGGGGCGCTGCCCGAGTGGCTGACCCAGCATTTGCGCCACCAGCACGGCGTGTTTGTGCTGCGCAGCGAAGCCGGTGATGCCCCCCTGCGCCGCTTTGATGCCGCCAGCCGCACCTTGCATCTGTCGGCCGATTTACAGCCCAGCCAGCAAGCCTTTCAATTGGCCACGCAGCTGGCGCTGCTGGAGCTGCAGCCGCAAATGCAAACCTTGCTGGCCACCCACCACTGGCAAGACGAGGCCACGCGCCGCCTGGCCAGCATTGGCCTGGCCAACTACGTGGCCGGGGCGCTGATCCTGCCCTATGGGCGGTTTTTGCAGGCGGCCGAAAGCCTGGGCTACGACATTGAGCTGCTGGGCCAGCGCTTTGGCGTGGGCTACGAGATGGTGTGCCACCGCCTCTCGACCCTGCAGCGCTCGGACGCGCCGGGGGTGCCGTTTTTCTTTATCCGCGTCGATCGCGCGGGCAACATCAGCAAGCGCCAGTCGGCCACGCACTTTCACTTTTCCAAGACCGGTGGCTCGTGCCCGCTGTGGAATGTGTACGAGGCCTTCGCCCAGCCCGGGCGCATCCTGCCGCAGCTGGCCAGCATGCCCGATGGGCGCGTGTATTTGTGGATTGCCCGCAGCATCACCCACGAAGGGCGCGGTTGGGGCATGCCGGGCAAAACCTTTGCCATTGGCCTGGGCTGCGATGTGCAGCATGCGCAGCGGCTGGTGTATTCCAAGGGACTGGATTTGCGCAACCTGCAGGCGGCCACCCCCATTGGCATGGGCTGCAAGGTGTGCGAGCGCACCGCTTGTCCGCAGCGGGCGTTTCCCTTCACGGGCAAGCCGCTGCGGGTCAATACCGATGAGAGCAGCTTTGTGCCGTACGGCGTGGGACAGTGAGGGCCCTGCGGGCAAACCCTGGCGTTTTTTTGGGCAAGGGTGGCAGTCAGTACTCTATAATTTATTTAAAAATAGATTGTGTTTGAATAAATTAATTGACGCTTCTTACTCCAGGAGACAAGCATGGATCGCATCAACAACTTCAACCGCCGAGACTGGCTCAAGCTGCTGACGGCGGGTGCAGCCGCCGCTTGCGCCACGCACAGTGCCCAGGCCCAGGCAGCACAGCCGGTCAAGACGGCTGCCCGCATCGTGATTGCCGGGGCCGGGGCGGCGGGGTTGGCGGCGGCTTCGCGTCTGGCGCAGCAGTTGTCGGGTGCCCAAATTACGCTGGTGGACGCGCGCAAAGAGCACTATTACCAGCCTGGTTTTACCCTGGTGGGCGCGGGCATCAAACCGGCGGACTATGTGGTGTCACAAACGGGTAGTTACGTGCCCTCTGGGGTGCAGTGGGTGCAAGAGCGCGTTGCCGAAATCGACCCCGAGGGCAACAAGGTGGTTACGCAATCGGGCCAGGTGCTGCCGTATGACTTTTTAATTGTCGCCACCGGCCTGCAGCTGGAATATGGCCGCATCGAAGGCATGGAGCCGGGCCTGATTGGCCAGCATGGCATTGGCAGCATCTACAACGGCCCGGATGCCGCAGCCGCCACCTGGGGCTTGATGAGCCAGTTTGCCACCCAGGGCGGACGCGGTGTGTTCACCCGCCCCGACACCGAGATGAAGTGCGCCGGTGCGCCGCTCAAATACACCTTTCTCAGCGAAGACCGCGCCACGCGCCAGGGCGGGCGCAGCAAGGCAGAGTTTGTTTATTTCTCGAACAACGCGGCCTTATTTAGCGTGCCCATCGTCTCGGAGAAGGTGCGCATGCTGTTCAAAGAGCGCAACATCCAAACTAAGTACCACCGGGTGCTGACAGCCATTGACCCTGGCAAACGCATTGCCACTTTCAAGACCCAAGAGGGTACCGAAGAGCAGAACTGGGACTTCATTCACATCATCCCGCCCATGCTGGCCCCAGAGGCCGTGCGCAACAGCCCTTTGCCCTGGCAAAGCGGCAACTGGGCTGCCGAGGGCTGGATGGAGGTGGACAAGGGCACGCTGCGCCACGTGCGCTACCCCAACGTCTTTGGTGTGGGCGACATTGCCGGCGTGCCCAAGGGCAAGACAGCGGCCAGCGTGAAGTGGCAGGTGCCGGTGGCCATCGATCACTTGGTGGCCGATATCCAGGGCAAGCAGTCCGATGCGCTGTACAACGGCTACACCTCCTGCCCCCTGATCACCCGCCTAGGCCAGGCCATGCTGGTGGAGTTTGATTACGAAAATAATCTCACGCCCTCCTTCCCCGGGGTCATTGCGCCGCTGGAGGAGCTGTGGATCAGCTGGGTCATGAAGACCATGGCCCTCAAGCCCACCTACATCAGCATGCTGCGTGGCCAGGCTTGATTCCCAGAACCCCGAACCCCAAGAAGGAAACCCGTCATGAAAGAACTCGATCCGCTGATTTTCTGGTACGTCTTTCAAGAGATGCTGGGCGCACCGCTGCTGTGGTTGCTCATTATTTTGATAGCTGGAGGCACTTTGGCCTTCTTATTTTTACTATTCAAAGAGCGCACAATCGTTGCTAGGCGCATGGTAGGTGCTCAAGCAATAGGATTGCTCGGCGGTGCGCTGGCCCTAGTGGTGATGGCCAAGGTGTCGTCCTCGGGCTTTACCGATGCAGGCGGCCCGGCCGACTGGTTTTTGATTGCCCTGGTCTTTGGCCTGGGGGCTGTGGGCACCACGGTGTTGGGTTACACTGTGGCGGGCTATATGCACTGCAAATGCCCGAGGGCTGCAAAGGCCTAGCCGCTCGTGGCGCTGGGGCTTTTTTAGCGCCGCCCGCGTTGCATGATGGCGGTGCCCAGCACCGCCAAAGTGCCGCCAATGAGCAGGCTGGTATCCAGTGCCTCGTGCAGCAGCAGCGCCGACACCGCCACCCCCACCACCGGCACCAGGGTGATGTAGCCGGCTGCCGCGCCTGCACCCAGGCGCTTGACCCCATCAAAGAACCAGGCATAGGCCAGGGCCGTGGCACCAAAGGCCAAGAACAACAAAGCCCCCCAGGCACTCCAGCCGCTGTGCAGGGCAGCTTGCACTCCGGCAGGGCCTTCCACCAGCAAGCTGGCCACAATCAAAAACAGCGTGCCAAAGCTGGCCGTCACCGCCGTGGCCGAGAGCGCATCCACCCCATTCATCACCCAGCGCCCCAGCAAGGTGTAGCCCACCCAACAGGCCACACAACCCAGAATCAGCCACTCGCCCAAGCCCAGCTGCCCCTGCAAAATGTGCAAGGGGTTGCCTTGGGAAATCACGATGATGGCGCCGCAAAACGCCATGGTCATGCCCAGGCCGATGATGGCATTGAGCCGTTCTTTGAACAGCCACACCGCCAGCAGCAGCGTGACCACCGGATTGAGGGTGATCAGCAAGGCCGCCTTGCCCGCCGGCAGGTACTGCAGCCCCGACAGGAACAAGCTGGCATAGCCAAATACCCCAACAAAACCGCCTAAAGCCATACCCATCCAGCGCTTTGTGCTCCAGTTTTTAAGTTGTGCAAAACCGCCACTGTGGTACATCCACGGCAGCAACACCAGCAGCGCCAGCACAAAGCGCAGGCTGGCAGCGGCCAGCGGCGGCATGGCCTGGGCCACGATGCGCCCGGCGGGCCAGGAGGCCCCCCACAGAATGACCATGCCTAGCATGCGGGCGTGGGGGCCAAAGTTGGAAAGTCGTAGCATAGGGGGCGCACTATAGGCTTGCTGCACCTGCGTGGTGCTGGATAGTGCCAAGAGGTTTGGGAAAGAGCAGGCCTTTGCGCAGGCCTGGGGGTTGAATATTGGATGTTGGGTGGCTGGTGCCAAGGGGCCAGGTCAGCGCCCTTCGCGGGAATTGTTCACCAAGCGCTGCAGTGCCTCTTGGTTGAGGATGCGGATATGGCGCTGTTTGACCTCCACCATGCCATCTTCGACAAATTTGGAGAAGGTGCGGCTGACAGTTTCGAGTTTGAGGCCCAGGTAACTGCCAATTTCTTCGCGCGTCATGCGCAAAATCAGCTCCGAAGAAGAAAAACCGCGTGAATGCAGGCGTTGCACCAAATTCAAAATAAATGCGGCCAGTCGTTCCTCTGCCCGCATGCTGCCCAGCAGCAGCATGACGCTGTGCTCGCGCACGATTTCACGGCTCATGACTTTGTGCACATGTGATTGCAGCGCCGTGACTTCGCGGGAGATTTCTTCGATGCGGTTAAACGGCATCACGCACACTTCGGCGTTCTCTAGCGCAATCGCATCGCAGGTGTGGTGATTGTGAACAATGCCATCCAAGCCAATGATTTCCCCCGCCATTTGAAAGCCGGTGACTTGGTAGCGACCGTCCTCGGTGGCGACACAGGTTTTGAAAAATCCGGTGCGAATGGCGTACAGCGAGGTGAAATCTTCACCGTTTTGAAACAGCATGTCGCCACGCTTGATCTTGCGCCGGGTGGCGACCACCTCTTCAATGCGCTGCATTTGCTGGCAGTCCAGGCCCACGGGCATGCACAGTTCGCGCAGATTGCAATTGGAGCAGGTAACTTGTATGGATGCAGTGGTAGGAGTCATTGAGCCAAGACCGCCGTTGCCCGGGGCAAAGAGAGAAAACAAAGAAAAACACGGGGCATTTGGGGTAAGCCCGTGCTGCGCTGACTTAGGTCAAATTATCACCCGTTTCTTTTTAAATAAATAATTGACGCACGTCAAGTCGGTAGCTTGGTTATTTACCCGAAAATAAAGGGCTTACCAAGGAGAAGATTGCCCATGAGTATTGTCACGCCCGATTTGCTGCGCCGTTATGACGTGCCAGGGCCACGCTATACCTCCTACCCGACGGCTGACCGCTTTGTTGAGGCCTTCCGCGAAAAAGATTACATCGTTGCGCTGCAGCAGCGCAAAGTGCTATCTGCCACGGCAGTGCAGCCACTGTCGCTGTACATCCACATCCCGTTTTGTGAATCGCTGTGCTACTACTGCGCGTGCAACAAAATCATCACCAAGCACCATGATCGGGCGGCAAAGTACTTGCAGTATCTGGAGCGTGAGCTCGATTTGCATGTGCAGCACCTGGGGCGTGGGCAGGTGGTGAGTCAGCTGCATTTTGGGGGGGGAACACCGACATTCTTGTCCGATGAAGAGCTTGTCAGCCTGATGCAGGTACTGCGGGCACGTTTTGAGTTTGCCCCCGATGGTGAATATTCGATTGAGGTGGATCCCCGCACGGTCACACCTGAGCGTTTGCAAGTGCTATGGGATATTGGCCTGAACCGCCTGAGCTTTGGCGTGCAGGATTTTGACTCTGATGTGCAGCAAGCCGTGCATCGCATTCAGCCGGCTGAACAGGTGTTTGCCTTGGTTGAGGCGGCCCGCAAAATCGGTTTTAAATCGCTGAACGTCGATTTGATCTACGGCCTGCCCAAACAAAATCCGCAATCCTTTGCCCGTACGCTGGAGCAAGTGGGCGAGTTGCGGCCTGATCGCATTGCCTTGTATGGCTACGCCCACTTGCCTGAGCGCTTCAAGTCGCAGCGGCGCATTGTGCGGCCTGACTTGCCCACAGCGGGTGACAAGCTGGAAATGCTCTCGGCGGCCATTGATAGCTTTATTGATGCAGGTTATGTGTACGTGGGGATGGACCACTTCGCCCTGCCGGACGATGCCTTGGCGATTGCCAAACGCCAAGGGCGCTTGCACCGCAACTTTCAAGGCTATAGCACCCAGCCCGATTGCGATTTGATTGCTTTGGGCGTGTCGGCCATTGGCCGCATTGGCGGCACTTACAGCCAAAATGCAAAAACTTTGGACGAGTATTACGATTTGATCGACCAAGGTTTGCTGCCCATTGTGCGTGGTTTGGCGCTGTCTAAAGACGACTTGATTCGTCGCGCCGTGATCATGGCCATCATGTGCCAAGGCGAGCTGTTGTTTGAATCCATCAACAACGCCTGGCTGATTGATTGCAAGCAGTACTTTGCCGCTGAGTTTGAGTTGCTGCGCGGCCAGCAAGAAGAGGGCTTGGTTGAAGTGTTGGATGACTGTATTCGTGTCACTTCTAAGGGATGGTTTTTTGTCCGTGGGGTGGCCTTGGTGTTTGACCGCTATTTGCAAGCCGCGCGCAGTCGGGAGCGCTTTTCGCGGATCATCTGATCCATGCTGATCTCTTTACTGTGGACAACCTTATTCATGGGGCTCGTAGGGGGGCCCCATTGTCTTGTCATGTGCGCAGCGCCTTGTGCGCTGGTTGCCTCTGGTGGTGCTTCTGACCAGGCCGTATCGCGTTGGCGGTGGCTGAGTTTTCACGTTGGGCGTTTGCTCGGCTATAGCGCCTTGGGGGCTTTGGCCGCCTGGGCCATGGGCGAGATGGCCTGGCTGGCCAGCACCACCACTTGGCTGCGCCCTGTGTGGACGGGCATGCATTTGGCCATTTTGTTTTGGGGTGGGCTAATGCTGCTCCAGGGCCAACAGCCGCGCTGGCTGGAGGCTGGTGGGCGGGCTGTGTGGCGCAAAGTGCAGCCTTTGGTGACGCAACCCAGTGGTAGCTTTTTGGCGGGTATGGCCTGGGCACTTTTGCCATGCGGGTTGTTGTATTCGGCAGTGCTGACCGCCGCCTTGGCGGCCAATCCTGGCTTTGGGGCGCTGAGTATGCTGGCTTTTGGCGTGGGGTCGGGCCTGTGGCTGTGGCTGGCTCCGCTGGCTTGGCGTTTGCTGCAAGGGACCGTGGGGCGTTGGCGCAGCGATTGGGGCACCCGGGCGGCGGGGGCGATGCTGGTGGGGGTTGCGTTGTGGGCGCTGTGGCTGGATGCGGTGCATGGGCCAGAGCTGTGGTGTGCGACCTAGCCAAGCGTTGGCGGGTGCCAGCCCTGCGCATAAGGCCGAAGGCATAAGGTGTCTGCAAAACTACCGGGCCGTCAACCTGAACCGGGGGTTCAGGTGGGCGAGGGCAGCCTGGCGTTGGGTTCATCTGACGCGAGACGATCACGCTCCCCAGGCAATGTACCAAGCCCGTGCTCAATGAGCATTGGTTCAAGGCAATATAAAGCCCGACAGAATTGCAGACGGCGCGATTTTAGCAAGCCTGCAGGGGCAGGGCTTAGAAAATAATTAAATTGTTGGTGAGGGTGCCAGCACCCGGTCTAGGCGCTCAACCAGGGCGTTCAGGCGAGCCTGCTCGGCGGCGGTGGGTGCGGTGCAGATGGGGGTTGGCTGCGGTTGCAGCAGCTGCTGCTGAATGTGCTTTTGCAAGGCCTGGTTTTGGAAGGCAAAGTTCACGGCCGCCAACACGGCAGCCTGTTCGCGGGTGCGCACTTTGGCCAATTCACACAAGGGCTGCATGGCCTGGTTGGCTTTGACCACGGCTTCGAGCAAGGCCGCTTCTTGCCCATCGGGGCAGCTTAAAACATAGTCTTGCTGCAAAATTTTTACGGAAACTTGGCTCATGCCTCCTCCTGGTCAGCGCTGTGTGTGCTTTGATTGACGGGCAATTGTGCGATCAAGGTATCAATGCGGGCGCGGGCTGCTTGCAGGCGCAGGCGCAGCGAGTCACGCTCTTGGAGGGTGGCGTTGAGTTGCGCCTGCAGCTCGGTGTGGGCGTGCGCCAGCGCTTCGTAGCGACTGAGCAAGGCCTCGGTACGCGCGGCCAGATCGTCAAGGGAAAAAGTGGTGGTCATGCAGGGGTCGATTGTAGGCGTTGCGCTGATTTTTGTGCGGCGCAGCAAATGCAACAGATGGTGAATTGGTCAGGGCTTCTACAATCCTGGTGGTGGTGCAATATTCTAAAAAAATAGCGCGTACCGCTTGTTTAATCAATAAAAACTAGTGAATGAATCTTAAAAATATGTCAGCAAAGCGGTTCATGCTATGGCTTGTATGGTTTTGCAGTGGCTTGCCGCTTCAAATTCAGGCCCAGACGGCCCCTGCGCTGGAGCGTGCTCCCCAGCGGATTGTGAGTTTGCAACCGACATTGACCGAGGTGCTGTGCGCTTTAGAGCAGTGCCAGCGCCTGGTGGGCATAGACCGCTATTCGAGCTGGCCGGCTGAGGCCCTCGCCCATGTGCCCAAGGTGGGGGGCGGCCTGGATCCGAGCCTGGAGGCCATCATCGCCCTGCAACCCGATGTGGTGCTGCTGTCGCGTGCCACCCCGGTGGGGGAGCGTTTGCGGGCTTTGGGTGTGCGCACGGTGGTGCTGGATGCGCAAAACCTGACCGAGGTGCAGCACATGATCGTCACCATCGCCGCTTTGGTCCACCAGCCTGCAGCGGGGGCGCAACTGTGGCAGCGGCTGCAAGCAGGGCTGGATGGCGTGGCGCAGCGCTTGCCACCGACGATTGCTGGCACCCGCGTGTATGTTGAAGTGGGGCAAGGGCCGTATGCCGCTGGGGCCAGTTCTTATCTGGGTGAAATTTTGACCCGC
This sequence comes from Comamonas denitrificans, assembly GCF_042654745.1. Taxonomy (NCBI): domain Bacteria; kingdom Pseudomonadati; phylum Pseudomonadota; class Betaproteobacteria; order Burkholderiales; family Comamonadaceae; genus Comamonas; species Comamonas denitrificans. Next base: position 75,449 of record NZ_JBHSEY010000057.1, on the reverse strand, counting down.
ATGGGCATGGTCAATGTGGTGCCGGCAGAAATGGGGCCTTTCCCCTTGGTGAGCCCCGAGTTTGTGCTGCGTGCGGCCCCGCAAGTGGTGATTCAAGGCGCGGCCGCGGCCGCTGCGCCCCCTTTTCCTGGGTGGGGGCAATTGCCCGCGGTGCGCGAGCAGCGCATTTGCCGTTTTGATGCGGAGCAAATCAATATTTTGGTGCGCCCCGGCCCGCGCATGGCACAGGCTGCGCAGCTGCTGGCCCAGTGTTTGATCGACAAGGCCCCTCGCCATGCCAAGCCATCCTCTTTGTAACACCGCGCCCGCCGCCCGTTGGCTGGGGCTGGCTTTGTTGCTGCTCAGCCTTGGGTTGCTGGTGATGGGGGTGGCGGTGGGCAGCACCGGGCTGGAGGCGGTGTGGCGCTGGCCGCACGATGCCATTGCCCAGCAAATCATTGTGGAGATTCGCTTGCCGCGCACGCTGGGGGCTTGGCTGGCCGGGGCGCTGCTGGGCTTGGCTGGAGCGGTTGCGCAAGGATTGTTTCGCAACCCTTTGGCCGATCCGTACCTGCTGGGCAGTGCTTCCGGGGCGGCGTTGGGCGGAGCGCTGGCCTTGCTGTTGGCCGGTGGTGCTCCGCTGGGCTTGCTGTGGCTGCCGCGGCTGGGCATGACGGGGATGGCGTTTATGGGGGCTGCCGGTGCGGTGTTTTTGGCGCTGGTTTTGGCCCAAGGCAGTCAGCAGGGCTTGCGCCTGTTGCTGGCCGGGGTGGTGGTGGGGGTGGTGCTGGGCGCGGTGCGCGATGGGTTGGAGCTGCGCTACCCCGAGATTTTGCAGCCCATGAAAGCCTTTGGCCTGGGCAGCACCGCATTGGTCGGCTGGGCCGCGTGCGCTGTGATGGCCGCAGCCTGGCTGCTGTGTTTGGCCGCTGCCTGGAGTCTGGCGCGGGCCTTGGATGGCTTGGCCCTGGGCGAGGCCACGGCCGCCAGTTTAGGCCTGCCTTTGACGGCGATGCGCTTGGGGCTGCTGGCCGTGCTGGCACTGGCCACGGGCACGGCGGTGGCGCAAACGGGGTTGATTGCTTTTGTCGGTCTGGCTGCGCCGCATTTGGTGCGCAGCCTGGTGCGGGTGCCCCACCGCACCAGCGTGGTGCTGGCCAGTGCCATGGGGGGGGCGTTGCTGTTGGCGGCGGATATTTTGGCGCGGGGCTTGCTGGCCCCCCAGGAGTTGCCCGTCGGTGTGGTCACCGCCTTGCTGGGGGGTAGCTATCTGCTGGTGCTGATGTACCAGCGCAGAATGCGGGACTTGGCATCATGAAAAAGATAGCTATTAGCGCTGAATCTATCAGCGTTAATGCCAAAAATAGATGTATTTTGAACCGGGTGGATACGGCGATTTTTGCCGGGCAATGGACGGCCATTGTGGGCCCCAATGGTGCGGGCAAATCGACGTTGCTGCGCGCCTTGGCTGGGCTGCAACCGCTGGCCCAGGGGCAGGTGCAATTGCTGGGCCAGCCCCTGGCCCAGTGGCCGCGCAAGGCCCAAGCCCGGCAGCTGGCCTGGTTGGGCCAAGGCGAGGCCGCCCCCGCTGACTTAAGCAGTTACGACGTGGCCATGCTGGGCCGCCTGCCGCACCAAAACTGGCTGGCGGCCCCCAGTGCCGCCGACCATGCGGCCGTGGCCCAGGCGCTGCAGGCCACCCAGGCCTGGGATTGGCGCGATCGGCCTTTGGGGGAGCTTTCCGGTGGCGAGCGCCAGCGCGTGCTGCTGGCCCGGGCTTTGGCCACCCAGGCCCCGGTTTTGCTGATGGATGAGCCTTTGGCCAATCTGGATCCCCCCCACCAAAGTGACTGGATGGCCACAGTGCGCCGCCATGCTGCCCAAGGGGGCACGGTGGTGAGCGTGTTGCATGAGTTGGGGGTGGCGTTGCAATCTGACTGCTTGATCATTTTGCAGGCCGGGCAGCTCGTACACCACGGGCCCAGCGATGATGCCGTGACCCATGCGGCACTGGAGGCGGTGTTTGATCAGCGAATTCGGGTGTGTGCGGTGCAGGGGCAGTGGGTTGCGCTGCCGGTGTAGCGGCGCTGGCCCCCGCCCCCCGCTTTGCGTCGCTGCCAGCGCCATCCGGCAGGATGCGGGCAGGAAGGGGGCAGCGCGCGACTGGGAGTTTGATGCTTACTTACTGTGCTGCAGCGCGTGCGCTGGCGGCTTTGGCCTGGGCGGCTTCGAGTTACTGCTGCAGGGCGGCGGCTTCGGCCTCGGCGGCTTTGGCATCGGCTGCAGCCTGGGCTTTGGCGGCGGCATTGGGGTCTTCTGCCTTGTCACCTTGGAAGGTGCTGGCCAAGGCATTGCCGGCCATGGTGCCCACCACTGCACCCACTGCAGCGCCGGCAACGGTGCCCATCATGCCGGAGCCAGCGCTGGCCGCTGGAGCCGCTGCGGTAGCGGCAGGCGCTGGGGCCGCCGCAGCGCTGGCCGGTGCTGCCGGGGTGGCGGGTGTGGCGGGTGTGGCGGCTGCCGGGCGTTGGGCAGCGGCCGGAGCGGCAGGGGCTGCGGGGCTGGTCGGTGCTTTGCTGACTGCTGCGGGGCGTGCCATGGGCTTTTTCGCCCCCCCCAGGCGTTTGGCTTGGGCAACGGAAGGGATGGCAAAGGCTGCGATCGTGACGGCCAGGACAGAGGCGGTTGCACGCAGGGAAGTCGTTGTCATACGGATTACTTTCTTTGGGGTTGGAGAGGATGTAGAACGTGTTCACGATCTCCTCATGGGTGTGCGGGCGCGGCTTCGGGCGGTCTGCGTCGTTGCAAATCCTCGCAATAGCCAAGCTATTGCTGTGGTTTGCGCCTCGCAACCCATCCCGAACCGCATCCCCCTCACCTTCATTCGAGATCATGAACACGTTCTTAGGGCCTGCTTTGGAGGGAGGGGTGGGGCCAGAGTTCCCAGAAAAAATGCGCCGAGAAGAAAAAATTTTCCTCATAAAAAAGAGCTTGTTCCGCACGAAAAATCAATATTTCAGCAGCTAAACAGGCTGAGACCTTTTTGATTCAAGCGCAAGCAGCTATCTTTTACTTCAGGCTGCCCGATAAGAACTTGGCCAGCCGCTCGCTTTGCGGGTGAATGAGCACCTGCTTGGGGTCGCCTTGCTCTTCGATCAGGCCCTGGTGCAAAAAGACCACGTGGTTGGAGACTTCGCGGGCAAAGCCGATTTCGTGGGTGACGACGACCATGGTGCGCCCCTCCTGGGCCAGCACCTGCATGACGCGCAGCACTTCGCCGACCAGTTCGGGATCGAGGGCGCTGGTGGGCTCGTCAAACAGCATCACCTCGGGCTCGACCGCCAGGGCGCGGGCAATGGCCACGCGCTGCTGCTGGCCGCCGCTCATGTGGTTAGGGTAAACGTCTTCGCGCCCTTCCAGGCCAACCAATTGCAGGTATTTGCGGGCGCGGGTGATGGCTTCGTCTTTGGGCAGGCCCAGCACGTGGATGGGCGCTTCGATGATGTTTTGCAGCACGGTTTTGTGCGCCCACAGGTTGAAGTGCTGGAACACCATGGCCAGCTTGGTGCGCAGGCGCTGCAGTTGCTTGGGGTTAACGGCCTCCAGCTCGCCATGGCGCCCGGCCTTGAGCTGCAGCTCTTCCCCGGCGACGATGATGCGGCCTTGTTGGGGCTTTTCCAGCAGGTTGATGCAGCGCAGCAAGGTCGATTTGCCAGAGCCGGAGCTGCCGATCAGGCTGATCACGTCGCCCGCGCGGGCATGCAGGGTCACGCCTTTGAGCACTTGGTTGCTGCCGTAGCTTTTGTGGATGTTTTCGGCCTGGAGTTTGAAGGCGGTGGTATCGGTCATGGGCTGAAATAAAGACTTAATTGCTGCGTGGGGCCAGGTAGGCCAGATAGCGTTTTTCTAGGAGGCGGAAAAAGCCGATCAGGGCAAAGGTCACGCACAGGTAGAGGACGGCGGCGGCCAGGTAGGCCTCAAACGGCAGGTAGTAGTCCGAGTAGATTTGGCTGGCCACGGCGGTGATGTCGGTCAGCGCCGGGACGGTGCTGGCCAGGCTGGTGGAGTGCAACATCATCACCACCTCGTTGCTGTAGGGCGGCAGGGTGCGGCGGATGGCGCTGGGCAGCACGATGCGGGCCATGATCTGCCAGCGGCCCATGCCCATGGCGCGGGCGGCCTCGACCTCGCCGGGGTCGGTCTCGCGGATGGCCCCGGCCAGCATTTCGGCGGTGTAGCCGCCGGTGTTCAGCGCAAAAGCCAGCAGGGCGCAGAAGAAGGGCTCTTTAAAGTGCGTCCAGGGCCAGACGGCATCCCAGCGCTCTTGAATCCAATCGAGCTGTGCCAGGCCGTAATAAATCAAATACACCTGAATGAGCAGCGGCGTGCCGCGCACAAAATAGGTAAAGCTGCCGACCAGCTTTTGCAGCACCCAAGGGCCGTTGGTCAATGCCAGGGCGCAGGCCACGGCCAGCACCGCGCCGATGCCCAGGCTGGACAGCAGCAGCGATAAGGTGGTGAGCAGGCCGTGCCAAAAGGCCAGCAGTTGTTCGGTCTCGAAAATGATTTCCCAACTCATGGTGAATGCTTCCTTTGGTTAGAGTTGGACTTTTTCGGTGCCCAGGCTGTAGCGGGCGTTGATGCGCTTGAGCACGCTGAGCGAGACGCTGGTGAAAACCAGGTACAAGGCCGCGGCAAACATTAAAAAGATAAACGGCTCGCGTGTGGCGGCGCTGGCCTGCTTGGCCATATAGGTCATGTCGTGCAGGCTGATCAGGCTGACCAGGGCGGTGGCCTTGATCAGCACCAGCCAGTTGTTGGTGTAGCCGGGCAGGGCGTAGCGCACCATTTGCGGCAGGGTGATGCGCAAAAAGGTGCGCACCGGCCCCATGCCAAAGGCCCAGGCTGCTTCCATCTGCCCCTTGGGGATCGAGAGGATGGCCGCGCGAAAGGTCTCGGTCATGTAGGCCCCGTAGATAAAACCCAGGGTGGCCACACCGGCGATGAAAGGGTTCAAATCCAGCACATAGTCTGAGCCCATGGCCTCGAACAGGTTGTTGATGCCGATGGCGGCACCGTAAAAGACCAGCAGCATCAGCACCAGCTCGGGGATGCCGCGCACCACGGTGGTGTACAGCGTGGCCAGCCAGACCAGGGGGCGGCGGCCCGAGAGCTTGGCAGTGGCCCCCAGCAAACCCAGTACGGTAGAGACCAGCAGCGAGGCCAGCGAGACGGCCACGGTCAGCAGCGCCCCTTGCAAAATGGAAATGTAGTAATGGCTCATGCGCAGTACAGCTAAGAAAACAGCGAGCCCGCCCACTTGCAATCAAATGGGCGGGCTGGTGAGAGCGGCAAATCAGGCCTGCAGAGCGGGCTTAGTTGCCGTAGGGGTCAAAGTCGAAGTATTTTTTGGCGATTTTGTCGTAGGTGCCATTGGCGCGGATGGTTTTGATGGCCGCGTTGATCTGGCCGATCAGCTCTTTTTGGCCTTTGCGGGCCGGAATGCCAATGCCATCGCCGTAGTACTTGGTGTCGTACTGGTCAGGGCCAACGTAGCCGTAGTCCTTGCCCTCGGGCTTGCGCAGGAAGCCGCCGTGTACTTCCACCTTGTCGGCCACAGTGCCATCCAGGCGGCCAGCGTTGATGTCCAGGTACACCTGGTCTTGCGCTTCGTAGGGCACGACGTTCACGCCAGCGGGTTTCAATTCGCCCATGGCCCATTTCTCTTGGGTGCTGCCTTTGAGCACGCCGATGGACTTGCCTTTGAGGGAGGCCGGGCCGGTGTATTCCGTGCCCTTCTTCACCACGATGGCGCTGGGGGTTTTGTAGTAGCGGTCAGAGAAATCGACCACTTTGCGCCGCTCGTCGGTGATCGACATGGAGCTGACGATGATGTCGTACTTGCGCGCTTGCAGGCCGGGGATCATGCTGTCCCACACCTGTTCGACGAAGACGCACTTGCGCTTCATCTCGGCGCACAGGGCTTCGGCAATGTCCACATCAAACCCGGTGGGTTTGCCGTCGGCGGTTTTAAAGGTAAAGGGTTCGTAGGTGGGGTCAATGGCCACCTTCAGGGGTTTGAGATCGGCGGCCTGTGCGGTAAAGGTGCAGGCCGCCAACAAGGCCAGCCCCAGCAGTTTTTTGCTCATAAATTTACCTTCCTTGGATGGACAAGATTCCTGTGATCCCCCCTTGCCATCGCAAGGGCGGGGGTGCGTGGCATTGTAAGAGTTTGCTTTCGGGCTTTTATTGCGGTTTGCACGGATAGTGTCTTATTGAATGTTTTTCATCATAAAACATTGACGATTTGACCAATCATGTCGCTTTTGTTGCAATAAATTAAGGGTATGTACTGAACTGTTCCTTGAGCAAAGTGGCGGCGGCCTCTGGGTCGGGGGCGTTCACCAGCGCCCGCACCACGGCAATGCTGCCCACGCCGGTGGCGCGCACGGCGGCGAACTGCTCGGCACCGATACCGCCGATGGCCACCAGTGGCGTGCCGCGCAGCAGCTGGGCGTAGGCCGCCAGCCGGGCCAAGCCTTGCGGGGCGGTGGCCATTTTTTTCAGTGTGGTGGGAAAAACGGCACCCAGGGCGATGTAGCTGGGGTGTACCGCGTGGGCTTTGCACATTTCCGCATAGCCGTGGGTGCTGATGCCCAGGCGGGTGCCGCTGCTGCGGATGCGCTGCAGCGCACCGGCGGGCAGGGCATCGAGGTCTTCTTGGCCGATGTGGATGCCGTAAGCACCGGCGTGCAGGGCCGCCTCCCAATGGTCGTTGATGAACAAGCGGGCCCCTGTGCCCTGCACGGCAGCGACGGCGGCCTGCACCTGGGCGTGGATGGCGGTGGGGTCGTCGCTTTTAAAACGCAGTTGCACCGTGGGCACACCGGCGCGGGCCATGCGGCCGACCCAGTCGGCATCGGGCAGCACGGCGTACAGGCCCAATTGCTGCGGGCAGGGGGCAAAGGCGTGGGCCGGGTCGGGGGCGCTCAGACCGAAATCTGCCGCATGGCTGGGCCAGAGGCTGGCATCAAACGCCCCCAGGCGCTGGCTTTGCCGCTGCCAGGCCAGCGCCAGGGTGTGGGCATCGCAGGCGATAAAGCCCAGCTGGCTGCAGGCGCTGAGGGCGGCCTGGTAGATGGGGTCAGCATTGCCGCCAGTGGCGGGCGTGGGCTGGGCGGGCAGGCCGTCCTGCCCGGCAAAGCGGGTGCGGTGCGCGGCCAGGATGGCGGCCTGTAGGGTGGCGATGGATGCGTCGTTCATGCGGTGTGGTCTATGCGTGGTGCCAGAAGGGGGTGCCCAGGGTGGGGGTGCTGGGCTGGGCGGCGGTTTGCTCGGCCATGGCCCCGGCGCGGTAGGCGTTGCGCCCGGCCTGGGTGGCATCGGCAAAAGCACCGGCCATGGCCACGGGGTCTTGCGCCAAGGCGACGGCGGTGTTGAGCAGCACGCCGTCAAAGCCCCACTCCATCACCGTGCAGGCGTGGCTGGGTCGGCCCAGGCCAGCATCAACGATCAGCGGCACGTCCAGGCGCTCGCGCAGCACCTGCATGGCGTAGGGGTTGGCCGGGCCACGGCCCGTGCCAATCGGCGCGGCCCAGGGCATGACGGCTTGGCAGCCCACATCGACCAGGCGCTGGCACAGCACCAGGTCTTCGGTGCAGTAGGGCAGCACTTTGAAACCATCCTTAATCAGGATGTCCGCCGCCTGCACCAGGTTGAGCGTGTCGGGCTGCAGGGTGTAGTCGTCGCCGATCAGCTCCAGCTTGATCCAGGGTGTGTCGAACACTTCGCGGGCCATTTGTGCGGTGGTGATGGCTTCTTGCAGGCTCATGCAGCCGGCGGTGTTGGGCAGTACCGGCACGTTCAGCTGCTTGAGCAATTGCCAGAAGCTGGCCCCGGCATCTTGCACCTGGGCGGTGTTGCTGCCCTGGCGGCGCAGCGCGGCGGTGACCATGGCCGGCTGGGCGCGGCGCACGGCGGCTTCCAAAATGGCGGGCGAGGGGTAGCGCGAGGTGCCCAGCAGCAAGCGGCTGCTGAAGGACTGGCCATACAGGGTCAAGGGTGTATCTGGCATGGTATTCATTAAATTGAGAGCTGCTTGCGTACGATATATCTATGTTTAAGACTATTTATAGGCTGAAAGCAAATAAATAAAAGCGCAAGCAGCTATTGTTTTAACCTCCCGTTACCGGGGCAATCACTTCCAGCCGATCCCCTTCTTGCAGGGGTTGGTGGGCGTACTGGCTTTTGGGCACAAAGCGGGTGTTCAGCGCCACCGCGTAGGGTGGTTGGGCATTCCACTGCGCCAGGGCATCGGCCACGGTGGCGCTGGCTGCGGCCAGTACCACGGGTTGTTGGTTGATCAGGATGTGCATAACGGCAAAGTTTAGCCTTGCAGCACCGGCACCTGCATCTGTGCGGCCAGAGGGCTGGTGCCGTCGGCCAGTACCTGCAGGGTGATGTCGTGCATGGTGGGGCTGATCATGAAGCCATGGCGGTACAGGCCATTGACCTGCAGCACGCGCTCGCCCACCCAGCGCAGGGCGGGCAGGTTGTCTGGCAGGGTGGGGCGCAGGCCGGTGTTTAGTTCTAGGATGCGCGCCTCGGCAAAGCCGCTGTGGACGGTGTAGAGGGCGCTGAGCAGCTCCATCGTCGAGCGCAGGCTGGCCGGGCCGGCATCGCTGGATTCGATCTCGGTGGCACCGATGACGAAAACGTGGTTTTCCTTGGGTGCGATGTAGAGCGAATAGCGCGGGTGAATCAGGCGCGTGGGGCGCTGCAGGGTCACTTCGGGCGCATGCACGCGAATCACCTCGCCGCGCACGCCGCGCAGCTGCGGCCAGGCGGTGCTGGCACCCAGGCCCCGGCAGTCCAGCACCAGGTCGGGCTGACCGGGTTGGCCGGGGGCAAAATCGCTCAGCTCTTTGGGGCTGTGCCAGTGCAGGGCCACGCCCAGGGTGTGCAGTTCGGCCACCAGGGCGGGCAGCAGCTGGCGGTTGTCCAGCTGGCCCTCGTCCGGCAGCAAGATGCCCGCCTGAAAGCGCCCTTGCAGCGCAGGCTCAACGGCGGCCAGGCGCTGGGCATCGAGTTGCTCGGGGCGCGGCAGGGTGGTGTTGAGGTGGTAGTTTTTGTCGAATAGACCGGCCAGGCGCTGGGCCTCGGGCCCATCTTGGCGGTGCCAGACGATGAGGGTGCCGTTGCGCTGAAAGTACACCGGGGTTGCCAGACTGTGCAGCAGCTGCGGCCAGCGCTCCAGGCTGTGCTGGCCCATGCGCACCACGTTGGGTTCGGTCACCGCCGATTCGGCCAGCGGCGCCAGCATGGCGGCGGCCACCGGGGCGGCAGCACCGTCGGCGCTGGGGCCGTGGGCATCGAACACTTCGACCTGGTGGCCTTGGCGGGCCAGGCTCAGGGCCAGCAGGCGGCCCATCAGGCCAGCGCCTAAAACGGTGATGCGGGAGGGTTTGGTCAGTGTGAACATGGCAGGGTGCAGCTCCAGAATGTCAAGGGCAAAACCAGGACAAAACCGGGCGCAATGGCGCCTGCTGATAGAAACTCCCCACGCCAGCATGATCTGGATCGGGTCTTGGGGGCCAGGCCCCAGGGTATGTTCTCAGTCGCGCAGCTGTTGTTGCAAACAGCGGGACACCCCTGTTTCGTCCGTAGAGCGGTAATTACAGCACAGCCCGCTGGCCTGGGGTGGCTGCGGGCTGTGGAAAAACGGCACAAGTTTGGGCTAGATCAGCAACGCATCGCGCTGGTGGCCGAATCGCGCAGGCCTTGCAGCACGTTCAGATCCAGCCCGGCGTTGTTGTGCTCCAGCACACGCTCGGCGCGGTAGCTGGAGCGCACCAGCGGGCCGGAGACGACTTCTAAAAAGCCCATATCCATGCCGATGTCGCGGTAGCGCAGGAACTCCTCGGGGGTGACAAAGCGCTGCACCGGCAGGTGGTTTTTTGTGGGGCGCATGTATTGGCCAAAGGTGACCACGTCCACATTGGCGGCGCGGATGTCGGTCAGGGCCTGCACCACCTCTTCGTCGGTCTCGCCCAGGCCCAGCATCAGACTGGTCTTGGTGACGGTCTGGGGCGCGTAGCTTTTGGCAAATTTCAGCACGTCCAGCGTGACCTCGTAGCTGGCCCGCGCGTCGCGCACGGGGTGGGTCAGGCGCTGCACGGTTTCTAAATTTTGGGCATAGGTGGCCAGCCCGGCATCCAGCACTTGGGCCACCAGGTGGTGCCGGCCTTGGAAGTCGGGCGTGAGCGCTTCGATCGCAGTCTCAGGCATGCGCTCATGAATGGCGCGAATGCAGGCGGCATAGTGGCCTGCGCCCAGGTCGTCCAGGTCATCGCGGTCCACCGAAGTCAGCACCACGTATTTCAGCCCCATCAGCGCCACGGCATCGGCCACGTTGGCTGGCTCTTGGGGATCGAGCCAGCCGCGTGGGTTGCCGGTATTGACGGCGCAGAACTTGCATGCCCGCGTGCAGACTGAGCCCATCAGCATCAGCGTGGCCGTGCCGCGTCCCCAGCATTCGGTGATGTTGGGGCATTTGGATTCAGCGCACACCGTGTGCAGTTTGTGCGAGCGAACAATGTCCATCACCGCTTCGTATTTGGCCCCATTGGGCACACGGATGCGCAGCCAATCGGGCTTTTTCTCGGCATCGGCAATGGCAGCCAGGGCGTTGGGCTTCATGCCATCGAGCACCGCCTTGGTGCCTTCCGGGGTGACGATTTTGGAGCCCGAAGTGGGCCGTTGGCGGTGGATGGTAATAGTCTGTTCGCTCATGCTAAAAAAGCCCTTGGCTGCTGGGCAGCGGTCAATATCGTAAACCGGGCAAATTGTATCGACCCGGCCTGTGGGCTGGTGGGCGGGCGCTCGATTCCAGCAGCCAGCGCGTGGGATGGCAGCGCCAGGAGGGCCGACAAGGCGGGTTGCTGCACTAGGGTTTACGCTAGGAAAGCAAAAAATTGGGATGGATTTTGCTTCCTAGAATCATTCGATAAATTTGTAATTCAAAGAAGGAGACAGCTATGACCGCCTTGCTCGATGCCATTCGCAGCAAAACCGACCGTGCCTTGGCCAGTGGCGATTTAAGCCCCCTGGAAACCAGCGAAACGGTGGTGGAGCAAAACGGCTTGCGCTTTATCGTGCGCTGGGCCGAAGCCCTGGCCCGCAAGGATGCTGCCAAAGCCGCCGCCCCGGCCACTGCACCAGCACCTGCCGCCGGGGCCGATGCCGTGATCTTGCCCGGTGGCCCGCGCGACCCCAATTTCAATCCCTTTTTAAACCCCGATCCGGCCCTGACCGTGGGCCCTATCGGCACGCAGCACACCATCGTGCTGAATAAATTTCCCGTCTGCTTGCACCACCTGGTGCTGGCGCGGCGCGATTTTGCCGAGCAGCTCACCCCGCTGGAGCTGTGCGATTTTGAGGTGCTGGCACAGCTGCTCTGCACCCTGGGCGGCTTGGGTTTTTACAACGGCGGTGCCCCGGCCGGGGCCAGCCAGCGCCACAAACACGTGCAATGGGTGCCGGCCGAGCCCGGCAATGCCTCGCTGGCGCAACTGGCGGCGGGCCTGTCGGCCGATGCCCAACCGGGCGTGGTGTACCGCCACCCGGCCTTGCCCATGGCGCACGCTTTGCTCAAGGTGGATGTCGGCCTGGGTGCAGACCAGAACGCCAGCGCCGCCGCCATGCTGGCCGCCTACCACCAGGCGCGTGCCGACCTGGGGCTGGTGCCCGGGGCGGATGGCTTGCTGCCGTCGTTCAACATGCTGGTGGGCAGCGGTTGGCTGCTGTTGGTGCCGCGCAGCCAAGAGCACTTTGAAGGGGTGTCGATCAACGCCCTGTCGTTTGGCGGCACGATTTATGTGCGCCAGCCCGAGCAGGTGGAATTGATTCGCCAGACCGGCCCGCTGCAGGCCCTGGGCCGCGTGGGGCGGGCGCTATCCTAAAAAGATAGCTGTTGGCGCTTGTTTTTAGTCGCAATTATTAAAAAACAATCAATAAACCAGGCTCTACAAGCGCCAGCAGCTCTTATTATTTTTGTGACCGACTGGCCCACACCCACAAACCCACCCCGGCCAGCACCATGGGCACGCACAGCCACTGCCCCATGCTCATGCCCAACGAGAGCAGGCCCAGGAAATCATCGGGCTCGCGAAAGTACTCGGCCACAAAGCGCAGGCTGCCGTAGCCCACTAAAAACGCAGCGGCCACCTGCCCGGTTTTGCGCGGCCCTTTGGCATACCACCACAGCAGGGCAAACAGCAGCAAGCCTTCCAGCAAAAACTGGTACAGCTGCGAAGGATGGCGCGGCAACATGCTGCCGCTGTGCGGAAAAACCATGCCCCAGGGCAAGTCAGCACTGCTAAAGCGGCCCCACAACTCGCCATTGATAAAGTTGCCAATGCGCCCTGCAGCCAAGCCGGTGGGCACACACGGCGCGACAAAATCGGCCACCTGCAGCCACGGGCGCTGGCGCGAATGGGCAAACCACAGCATGGCAGCAATTACACCCAGCAGGCCGCCGTGAAAGCTCATGCCCCCCGTCCAGACCGCAAAGATTTCCAGGGGATGGCTCAGGTAATAACCGGGTTTGTAAAACAGACAGTAGCCCAAGCGCCCGCCAACAATCACCCCCAGCACCCCGAGAAAGAGGATGTCCTCCACATCCTTGCGGCTCCAAGACTGGTTGGCGGGCAAGTGGGCAAACGCGGGGTGCTGCAAGCGGCGCAGCCCCAGCAGCATGAACAGGCCAAACGCTGCCAGGTACGTTAGCCCATACCAGTGCACGGCCAGCGGCCCCAGTTGCAAGGCCACGGGGTCGATGTGTGGGTACATCAGCATGGCGTGGCCCTTTATGCTTGGGCGGGCTGAACGCTGCCCGCCGTGGTGGTTGTGGTTGTGGTGGTAGCCGCTGCGCTGCGCTGGCGCACCGCTTCGTACAAGCACACGCCGCTGGCGACCGAGACGTTCAGGCTCTCCACCGCGCCGCACATGGGAATGTGGATCAGGCCATCGCAGGTTTTGCGGGTGAGTTGGCGCATGCCATCGCCCTCGGCCCCCAGCACCAGGGCCACGGGGCCGGTGAAATCGGCCTGAAACAAACTTTGTGGGGCATCGCCACTGGTGCCGATGATCCAAATGTTGCGCTCTTTGAGTTCATTCAAGGTGCGCGCCAGATTGGTCACCATAAAGTAGGGCACGGTCTCGGTGGCCCCACTGGCCACCTTGGCCACGGTGGCGTTGATGCCAGCCGCATGGTCTTTGGGCGCAATCACGGCATGCACCCCAGCGCCATCGGCCACGCGCAAGCAAGCGCCCAGGTTGTGCGGATCGGTCACGCCATCGAGCACCAGCAGCAAGGGGTTGCGCACGCCTTGGGCTTCTAAGTCATCCAGCAAATCATCCAGTGAATGCTGCTGGGCCAGGGCTTCAACCCGCGCAGCCACGCCTTGGTGGCCATGGCTACCGGCCAATTTTGCAATGCGCAGGGCATCGGCCTCGATCAAGCGCACGCCTGCCTCGCGGGCACGCTCTAAAAATTGGCGCATGCGGGCATCGCGCCGGGTCGCTTCGTAATAGACCTCCACAATGGTGTGTGGAGCAGTTTTCAGGCGAACGCCTACGGCATGAAAGCCAAACAGAACTTTAGGGGAAGACATAGGGGCCGGATTATCAGGCCTGCCCCGATTGGCGGTGGTGCTGCCCGTGCATTTTTCCCTTGGTGTGGCCCTGCCGACAAGGGCATAGAAAAATATGCCAACCCATATTTAGGGCATCGCTTACCCCCTACACTCGCGCGTTTTGATTGTTTTCAAACCTGCCCGGCTACCCGTTGGGCGGGCTTTTTTTGATTGGCACCCCCATCATGCTTCACCGTCCTTTGCTTGGCTGGCTGCAACGCACCAGCCTCGTTACGCAAATTGTTATCAGCCTGGTTGCGGGCACCATCTTTGCCCTGGTCTGGCCCGATGCGGCCGTCCACGTCGAAATCCTGGGAACTTTGTTCATTTCGGCCCTGAAAGCGGTGGCCCCAATCCTGGTGTTAATTTTGGTGATTGCCGCCATCAGCAACCAACAGCCAGGCCAAACCACCCAGCTCAAGCCCATTTTGGGGCTGTACCTGGTGGGCACCTTGAGCGCGGCCATGGTCGCCGTGGTCGCAAGCATGGCGTTTCCCTCCACCTTGGTGCTCAAAGATGCCTCCACCGGCATGACCGCCCCGGGTGGCATCAGCGAAGTGTTGCTACAGCTTTTGAAGAACATGGTGGACAACCCCGTCAATGCGCTGCTGCACGCCAACTACATTGGCATTTTGGTGTGGGCCGTTGGCATGGGCATTGCCCTGCGCCAAGGGGCGGAGCACACCCGCCAAGTGATGACCGATTTCTCACACGGCATCACCTTGATCATTCAAGCTGTCATTCGTTTGGCCCCAGTGGGTATTTTTGGCCTGGTGGCCTCGACCATTGCCACCAACGGTACGCAAGTGCTGGCCGGTTATGCCCATTTGCTGCTGGTGCTGATCGGCTGCATGCTGTTTATTGCGCTGGTGGTTAATCCCGCCATCGTGTGGTGGAAACTTCGCCGCAATCCCTACCCGCTGGTGCTGATGTGCCTGCGCGAAAGCGGCGTAACCGCCTTTTTTACCCGCAGTTCCGCCGCCAATATTCCGGTCAATCTGGCGATTGCCCAGCGCCTGAACCTGGATCCCACCACCAGCGGCGTGGCCATCCCCCTGGGGGCCACGATCAATATGGCAGGCGCGGCCATCACCATCAGCGTGCTGACACTGGCCGCTGTGAACACCATGGGCATGGTGGTGGATGTTCCTACGGCGCTTTTGCTGTGTGTGGTCTCGGCCGTTTGCGCTTGCGGTGCCTCGGGGGTGCCCGGCGGCTCGCTGTTGCTCATTCCTTTGGCCTGCTCGTTGTTTGGCATTTCCAATGATGTGGCCATGCAAGTGGTGGCCGTGGGCTTCATCATTGGCGTGCTGCAAGATTCGGCAGAAACGGCGCTCAACTCTTCGACCGACATCATCTTTACCGCTGCGGCTTGCATGGCCGATCAGCAGCGCAAAGCCTAATCACCGCTGCTGCCCGGCATGGCGCCGGGCCAGGGGCTGCCTACAAGGCCGCGTTAGAATCCGCAGTTTGTCCAAGTACTACTTCCTGCCCGTTTGAGAAAGATGGCCTATGCTGGAATCAATCCGCAAGCACTCCAAATTTGTGATGATTTTGCTGTTTTTGCTCATCATCCCTTCGTTTATTCTTGTTGGAATTGACAGCAACTACTTCTCTGGCTCCAGCCCCGTCGTCGCGCGGGTGGATGGCAAAGACATCACCCAAGACGATTGGGACAATGCCCACCGGATGGAAGCCGATCGCCTGCGTGCAGAGCAGCCGGGCTTGGATGCCAAGCTATTGGATACCCCTGAGGCCCGCTATGCCACGCTGGAGCGGCTGGTGCGTGATCGCGTCTTACAGGTGGCGGCACAAAAACTCCACCTTGCTGCCAGCGATGCCACGTTAGCCCGTGAATTGCAAAAAATCCCGGCTATTGCCAATCTGCGCAAGGCCGATGGCTCTTTGGATACGGAAGGCTATCGCAATCTTTTGGCTGCCCAAGGCATGACCCCAGAGGGCTTTGAAGCCTCCGTGCGCCGAGACATCTCTTTGGGCCAAGTGCTGGGCGGGGTGATGAATTCCGCCTTGGCCACCCAGCCGATTGCTGATTTGGCTTTGGATGCACTGCAGCAGCGCCGTGAAATTCAACTCGCGTTGTTTGATACGGCCCGCTACAGCGACCAGGTGCAGCCCACCGACGCGGACCTGCAAGCCTATTACGAGCAGCACAAAACCCAGTACGAGCAGGCCGAGCAAGCCAGCATTGAATACTTGGTGCTTGATTTGCCAGCAGTGCGCGCACGCATCACCATCAATGAAGATGATTTGCGCACCTACTACAAAGAAAACGGCGCACGCCTGGCCGGGGTACAACAAGAGCGCCGCGCAAGCCATATCTTGATCAACGCTCCCAAAACCATGCCCGCCGCCGAGCGCGAGGCCGCCAAAGCCAAAGCCAATGAATTACTGGCCCAAGTCAAAGCCGAGCCGGCCAACTTTGCCAGCGTGGCCAAAGCCCATTCGCAAGACCCAGGGTCTGCTCCCCAGGGCGGTGATTTGGGCTTTTTTGCCCGTGGTGCGATGGTTCCAGAGTTTGAACAAATCGCTTTTTCCTTGAACAAAGGCGAAATCAGTGACGTAGTGGAGACCGAATTTGGCTACCACATCATTCAGCTGACGGATACGAAAGAGCCGGCGATTCCCTCTTTTGACGCGCTGCGCCCCAAAATCGAAGAAGCCCTGAAAGACCAGCAAGCCCAGCGCCAGTTTGCAGAAGCAGCCGAAAACTTTACCAACAGCGTGTACGAACAGTCCGAAAGCCTGAGCCCCACCGCTGAAAAACTCGGTTTGACAATACAGCGTGCCGACAATGTGCAGCGCATCCCTGGGCCCAACGCAGTCGCACCGCTGAACAACGAACGCTTCTTAGAAGCCTTGTTCTCCAGCGACAGCTTGAGCAACCAGCGCAATACCGACGCCGTCGAGTTCGGCAGCAGCCAGCTGGTGTCTGGACGCATCGTTGCCTATACCCCGGCCAAACAATTGGGCTTGGATGAAGTGCGCGATCAGGTGCGTGCCCAGTACATTGCACAAGAAGCTGCCAAGCTGGCCCAAAAACAGGGTGCGACTGAGCTTGCTGCCTGGCAGGCAGATGCCACCAAAGCGGGTAAGCAGCTGCAGGCCCCGGTCGTAGTCTCCCGCGCTGAAACGCACAATATTTCGCCCACTGTGATCGCTGCAGCACTGCAGGCGCCGGTCAGCCAGCTGCCCACTTTTGTCGGTGTGGATCTGGGTGCTGCGGGCTACGCGATTGCCAAGATCAACGCTGTTTTGCCCACTGAAGACAAGCCTAAAGAATTGTCCGAGATGGCTTTAATTCAATATGAACAACTACATAGCCAAGCCGAAGGCGCGGCCTACTACGAAATGTTGAAGAAGAAATTCAACGTTCAATTCAAAATTAGCAAACCTTAAGTGAACAATTTCTAAAAAGTGCCAAAAAACACGCTATAATTCAATCTTTCTACGGTGGCTGTAGCTCAGTTGGTAGAGTCCAGGATTGTGATTCCTGTTGTCGTGGGTTCGAGCCCCATCAGCCACCCCAAATAAAATAAAAACCCCGCTATCTGTCAGATAGCGGGGTTTTTTGTTTTTGAGCAATGGGGCATCACTTCCCCCGCAAAACTATAGCGAGGGTGCCGCAAACGGGCATTTGCAGCAGCCACAATCAAAACCGGGCAAGCAGCACAGCAAGACAAAATCAAAAAATGCAGATTCGCGAAACCAAAGGGGTCTCAACAGCCCCCGAGGCTGATGAAAGCGCCTTGTGCAGCCCAGCAGTGCCTAGAATAAAAAAGCCGCTAGCGTTTGCGTAGCGGCTTTTTTATTGGGAAAAATTTAGTCGGTGATTTCTGAATCGTTGTCGGTTTTCGCTTCTTGATCGACCAGCATTTTGTTTTCGGTGGTGGCAAATTTACTGTACTTACCCAGGATGCTGACCAGCTGCCCGTAGGCGCGGGGGTTGCCGGCCAGGCATTCGCGTTGCTCCAGGAAGTCGGCTTCGCCGGTGAAGTTGCCGATCAGGCCACCTGCTTCGGTGACCAGCAAGCTGCCGGCGGCGACATCCCAAATGGATAAGCCGGTTTCAAAAAAACCATCGCAATAACCGGCGGCGACGTAGGCCAAGTCCAGTGCGGCTGCGCCGGGGCGGCGTACGCCAGCGGTGCGTTGGGTAATTTCGCTGAACATGCGCATATAGGCGCGGAAGTTGTCGCCCGGGCGGAAGGGAAAGCCAGTGGAGACCAGGCAGTCTTTCAACTGGGTGCGTTTGGAGACGCGGATGCGCCGTTCATTGAGGAAAGCACCCCGGCCCCGGGTGGAGGTAAACAGGTCGTTGCGGGTGGGGTCGTACACCACGGCGTGCTCGATCTTGCCCTTGAAGGCCAGGGCGATGCTGACGCAGTAAACGGGAAAGCCGTGGATGAAGTTGGTGGTGCCGTCCAGCGGGTCAATGATCCAGACGTAGTCTGAATTTTTTGCGCCATGCTCTTGGTCCGATTCTTCGGCCAGGATGCCGTGGCCCGGATAGGCGGTCAGCAGGGTGGAGATGATGGCTTCTTCGGCTGCGCGATCGACTTCGGTGACAAAGTCATTCACCTGTTTTTGCGCGACGCGTACGGATTCGATATCCAGGGCTGCGCGGTTAATGATGGAGCCTGCGGCGCGGGCGGCCTTGATGGCCACGTTGAGCATGGGGTGCAATGAGGACGACATAAATTGTGCAAAAGGCAGCCGGCGCTTGTGCAAAGACGGCACAAGGCGTGAGATATATCGTGCAAATTGGCACCGCTGGCTGCGGGTGAAGAACGGTAAAGCCATCGCCCGGCGATGCGGGCAGCGACAATAGAGGGCAAGATTTTAACTGCCTAGTCCCAAACTGTGCTGGGCGATGATGATGAAAACCCGTTTTGTTTTAATAGAAACCAGCCACGCTGGCAATGTAGGGGCGGCGGCCCGGGCCATGAAGACCATGGGCTTTGATGATTTGGTGCTGGTGCGCCCGCGCTGGGCGAATGTGCTGCGGCGTGAAGAAACCATTCAGCGCGCCAGTGGGGCGCTGGACGTGCTGGCCAAGGCGCGCATTGTCGATAGCCTGGACGAGGCATTGGACGGTATCAGCCACCTGTGCGCCACGGCGATGACCCCGCGCGACTTTGGCCCGCCGGCTTCGACCCCGCGCGAGCACTTTGCTGCCTTGGTGCAGTCTTGGCAAAAACAAGAGCTGCAAGCGTATGCTGCTAAAGGGCTAGAGCCTGATTTGAATGAAAATTTAACCTTGGCTGGTGGGCCGGGTGAGTGCGGTGTGGGCCTGCTGTTTGGCTGTGAGCGTTTTGGCATGGCCAATGAGGATGTGTACCGCTGCAATGTGGCGCTGCGTATTCCGAGCAATCCACAGTTTGGCTCGTTGAACCTGGGGGCTGCCATTCAGTTGGTGGCCTATGAATGGCGCCAGGCGCTGGGTGGGTTTACTGATGCGCTGCCGTCTGCGCACGTGCAGCGGGCTGATGCCCAGCAGGTGGCCGGGATGCTGGGGCATTGGCAGCAGGCGCTGGAGCATGTGGGGTTTTTGGACCCGGCGGCACCGAAAAAACTGATGCCGCGCCTCAATCAATTGTTCAACCGTGCGCAGCTCAGCCCAGAAGAAATCCACATCTTGCGTGGAATTGCCAAGGCGATGCTGCGCAGTACCCCGGCCAAGCACTAAACTTTCGGGTTTCCCCTTGCTTGTCTTCATTGTTCTTAACCGCCCCTTGATGGGCTTTGCTTGATGTTTTCACGCCTGCGTTCCGATATCCAGTGCATTCTTGAGCGCGACCCGGCAGCGCGCAGCGTCTGGGAAGTTATCACCTGCTATCCCGGCCTGCATGCCATTTGGTGGCACCGGCCTGCGCATTGGTGCTGGAAGCATGGGCTTAAATGGCTGGGGCGGTTTACTTCGCACCTGGGGCGGTGGCTGACGGGGATTGAAATTCATCCCGGTGCGGTGATTGGTGAGCGGGTGTTCATTGACCACGGCATGGGCGTGGTGATTGGCGAGACGGCGGTGATTGGCGATGGCTGCACGATTTACCACGGTGTGACCTTGGGCGGCACCTCGCTCTACAAAGGGACGAAGCGCCATCCTACGTTGGGGCAGAACGTGGTGGTGTCCGCCGGGGCCAAGGTGTTGGGCGGCTTTGATGTGGGCGATGGCGCCAAAATTGGCTCCAATGCGGTGGTGCTCAAGCCTGTGCCCGCCGGGGCCACGGCGGTGGGGATTCCGGCCCGCATCATTGCCGCCCAGCAAGGTGAAAGCGCCGATGTGGCCCATCTGCAGCAGCAAGATTTGATGGGGCCGCAAACCCAGGCCAAGGCCGCAGCCGACGCGGCGGCGAAAGTGGCGGCGGCCGCGGGCACCAGGCCCTCAGGCTTTACTGCTTACGGAATTACGCAAGAGGACGATCCCATCAGCCAAGCCATGCGCAGCTTGGCCGAAGGCACCGCGACGCACGACCAGCAATTGCAGCTGCTGTGGCAGGCGGTGGAAAAGCTCTCGGCCAAACTCAATGCCGATTGCCTGCCGTGCGAGAGCGAACGCACCAGCCATTTTGAAAAAGACCGCATTGACCAGATTTTGGGCAAGTAGGCGGCAGCCGCCTTGGCCGCCCAGTTCGCCGATGGGCCAGGCGTGCGCGGTTGTGCGCGGTTTTGTAGTGGCATTGTTATGAAAAATCATTGAAAGGACTTTGGCATGGATGTCTCCCAAGCTCTGCGCGCCCGCCGTTCCGTGCGTGCGTTTACCCCCCAGGTGCCCAGCGCTGCGTTGGTGCAGCAGTTGATGGAAGATGCCGCGCTGGCGGCCTCGGGCGGCAATCTGCAGCCCTGGCGCGTGGCGGCCTTAACAGGGGGGCCGCTGCAGGCTTTGCTGGTGGAGGTGGCGGCCACCCCGGCGCAGGAAAGCGATGCTTTGCTCTCTTACCCGCCGGATTTATGGGAGCCCTACCGCACGCGCCGCTTTGTCAATGGCGAAGACATGTACCGCTGCCTGGGCATCCCGCGCGAAGACAAGCCGGCCCGCCTGCGCCATTTGGCCAAGAATGCGCAACTGTTCGGCGCACCCGTCGGAATATTTGTGTTTACCGATGCCCGCATGGGCTACCCGCAGTGGCTGGACTTGGGGATTTATCTGCAGTCCCTGATGCTGCGCGCCACCGAAGAGGGCTTGGCCACCTGTGCCCAAGGGTTTTGGCGGCGCTATAGCGCGTTGGTTCACCGCCATGTGGCGATGCCCCAGGGCTACCAATTGGCGTACGGCCTGGCCTTGGGGTACGAAGATACGGCAGCACCGGTGAATGCATTGCGCACTGCACGGGCTGATTTCGCTGAATGGGGCAGTCTCCAAGGGTTTGAATAAAAGAAGTGCTTTGCGCTTGACTATCAACGATTTTGAAGTGTTTAAACCTTTATTCCTTTGATAAACAAGCGCAAACAGCTATAAAAAAGCGATAAAAAAAGCCAGCAGTGAGGGTGCTGGCTTTTTTGTTGGGTGCCGCAGCGCAGGCTGCGGCGGGCGGGGGGCTGGTGCTGGGTGTTACTTGACGTTGCGGGTGGCTGCGCCGGTGAACAGCTGGCGGGGACGGCCGATTTTGTACTCAGGGTCACCCATTTGCTCGTTGAGCTGGGCGATCCAGCCCACAGTGCGGGCCAGGGCGAAGATGCCGGTGAACAGATTGACGGGGATGCCAATGGCGCGTTGCACGATGCCCGAGTAGAAGTCCACGTTCGGGTAGAGCTTGCGCTGCACGAAGTAATCGTCTTCCAGGGCGATTTTTTCCAGCTTTTTGGCCAGGGCAAACAGGGGGTCGTTTTCCAGGCCCAGTTCGGCCAGGATCTCGTTGCAGGTTTCCTGCATCAGCTTGGCGCGCGGGTCGTAGTTTTTGTACACGCGGTGGCCAAAGCCCATCAGTTTCACGCCGCTGCTCTTGTCTTTGACCTGCTCCATGAACTCGCCCACCTTGGCGATACCGCCATTGGCTTGGATGTGCTCCAGCATGTTCAGGCAGGCTTCGTTGGCACCGCCGTGGGCAGGGCCCCACAGGCAGGCGACACCGGCCGAGATGGCGGCAAACGGGTTGGTGCCCGACGAGCCGCACAGGCGCACGGTGGAGGTCGAGGCGTTTTGCTCGTGGTCAGCGTGCAGGATGAAGATGCGATCCAGGGCGCGCTCCACCACCGGATTGACTTTGTACTCTTCGCAGGGGGTGCCAAACATCATGCGCATGAAGTTGCCAGCGTACGACAGGTCGTTTTGCGGGTACATGAAGGGCTGGCCCACGCCGTATTTGTAGGCCATGGCTACCAGGGTCGGCATTTTGGCGATCAGGCGGATGGCGGCAATTTCGCGGTGCTCGGCGTTGTGCACGTCGGTGCTGTCGTGGTAGAAGGCCGACAAAGCGCCCACCAAGCCGGTCAGCACGGCCATGGGGTGGGCATCGCGGCGGAAGCCACGCAGGAAATACTGCATCTGGTCGTGCACCATGGTGTGCTGGCTCACGCGGGCTTCAAAGGCGGCTTTTTCCTGGGCGTTGGGCAGTTCGCCGTTCAGCAGCAGGTAGCAAGTTTCCAGGAAGTTGCAGTTGTTGGCCAGTTGCTCGATGGGGTAGCCACGGTAGAGCAATTCGCCCTTGTCGCCGTCAATGTAGGTGATGGCCGATTGGCAGGCAGCGGTCGAAAGGAAACCGGGGTCGTAGGTAAACATGCCCGATTGGCCGTACAGCTTGCGGATGTCGATCACATCCGGGCCGATCGTGCCTTGGTAAACGGGCAGCTCAACACTGGGGGCGCCGTTGCTAAACGAGAGGGTGGCTTTGTTGTCAGCGAGTTTCATCTCCAACTTCCTTTTCAGTCATTTCAGTCATGCCACTGAAACCGTGGCGGGCTTTTTGGGGGCAGTACGGCGGAATTAGCGCTTGCGCACCATCTCCAGCACTGCGGTTACTTCGGGGGTATCCAGATCGCCCTGGGGCTCGGTGCGCCGCAAGAACAAATCCATCAAATCGTTGTCCGCCAAGTTCATCAGGGCGGTCCAGGCATCGGCATGCCGCTGCGTCAGCTGGTGGCCGTAGGTCGTAAAAAACCGCTCGATGTACAAGTCGTTCTCGACCAGCCCGCGCCGGCTACGCCAGCGCAGGAGGTCGATTTCGCGTTGTTCGAGCAGCGTATCTGCTGCGACCATGGCTTAAATGGTGCGGCGGGCGACCAATTCCTTGATCTTGCCGATGGCTTTGGCGGGCTTCAAACCCTTGGGGCACACGTCCACGCAGTTCATGATGGTGTGGCAGCGGAACAGGCGGTAGGGGTCTTCCAGATTGTCCAGGCGCTCGGAGGTGCTCGTGTCGCGGCTGTCGGCGATGAAGCGGTAGGCTTGCAGCAAGCCGGCCGGGCCAACGAATTTGTCCGGATTCCACCAGAAGCTGGGGCAGGCGGTCGAGCAGCTGGCGCACAAGATGCATTCGTACAGGCCATCGAGCTCTTCACGCTCTTCGGGCGACTGCAGGCGCTCTTTGTCCTCGGCGGCGTAGATATCGCTTTGCAGGTAGGGCTTGATGGAGTGGTACTGCTTGAAGAACTGCGTCATGTCCACGATCAGGTCGCGGATCACGGGCAGGCCCGGCAGGGGCTTCAACACGATGTCCCCTTTCAGGGTGTTCATGTTGGTCAGGCAGGCCAGACCGTTTTTGCCGTTGATGTTCATCGCATCCGAGCCGCACACGCCTTCGCGGCAGGAGCGGCGAAAGGCGATGGTGGGGTCCATTTTCTTCAGCTTGACCAAGGCATCGAGCAGCATGCGCTCGTGGCCATCGAGCTCTACTTGCACGGTTTGCATGTAGGGCTTGGCATCTTTATCAGGGTCGTAACGGTAGATTTTGAAGGTACGTAGCATGGTGATCTTCTTTAAAAAGCAGCGTGAATGACAAGGCGCTTAGAACGTGCGCACTTTGGGTGGAATGCTTTCCACGGTCAAAGGCTTCATGTTCACGGGCTTGTAGGTCAGGCTGTTGGTGGCGCTGTCCCACAGCGTGTGCTTCAGCCATTCCTTGTCGTTACGGCCCAGGGGATGCTCTGGGTGGTCGGCAGGGTGCTCGTAGTCGTAGACGGTGTGGGCACCACGGCATTCTTTGCGGGCGGCAGCCGACACCATGGTGGCTTGGGCCACTTCGATCAGGTTGTCCACCTCCAGCGCTTCCATGCGGGCGGTGTTCCACACTTTGGATTTGTCCTGCAAGGTAACTTGGCCCACTTTTTGGCGGATTTCGGCGATTTTGACCACGCCTTCGTCCATGCTCTTTTGCGTGCGGAACACGCCGGCATGGGTTTGCATGGTTTGGCGGATTTCGCCAGCCAAGTCTTGGGCGTAGATGCCGTCCTTGGAGTTATCCAATTGGTTCAGGCGCTCAAGGGTGCGCTCGCTGCCGTTGGTAGGCACTTCTTTGTGTTCGCCAAAGTCTTTGACGTACGAGGTGATGTGCTTACCCGCAGATTTGCCAAATACCAGCAAATCGAGCAGCGAGTTGGTGCCCAGGCGGTTGGCACCGTGTACCGATACCGCAGCGCATTCGCCCACGGCGTACAGGCCATTGACGACCTTGTTCTGTGTGCCATCCCAGGTGACCACTTGGCCGTGGATGTTGGTGGGGATGCCGCCCATTTGGTAGTGAATGGTGGGCACGACGGGGATGGGCTCTTTGGTGATATCGACGTTGGCAAAGTTGTGGCCAATCTCTTCCACCGAGGGCAGGCGCTTGCGAATGGTTTCGGCGCCCAGGTGGTCCAGCTTCATCAGGATGTAATCCTTGTTGGGGCCACAGCCGCGACCTTCCTTGATTTCCTGGTCCATCGAGCGCGAGACGAAGTCGCGCGGTGCCAAGTCTTTTAAAGTGGGGGCGTAGCGTTCCATGAACGCTTCGCCTTCGCTATTCAAAAGAATAGCGCCTTCCCCGCGACAGCCTTCGGTTAGCAGAACGCCAGCACCAGCAACGCCAGTGGGGTGGAACTGCCAGAACTCCAAATCTTGTAGCGGAATGCCAGCGCGCGCTGCCATGCCCAGGCCGTCGCCGGTGTTGATGAAGGCGTTGGTCGAGGCTTGGAAAATACGGCCTGCGCCGCCGGTGGCCAGCAGCACGGCTTTGGCGTGCAGCTCGTACAGGTCGCCGGTTTCCAGTTCGATGGCGGTTACGCCCACCACGTCACCTTGGGTGTTGCGGATCAAATCCAGCGCCATCCACTCGACAAAGAAGTTGGTTTTGTAGGCCACGTTCTTTTGGTACAGGGTGTGCAGCATGGCGTGGCCAGTACGGTCAGCCGCTGCGCAAGCGCGTTGCACGGGTTTTTCGCCGTAGTTGGAGGTGTGGCCACCAAAGGGGCGCTGGTAGATGGTGCCGTCGGCGTTGCGGTCAAACGGCATGCCAAAGTGTTCCAGCTCGATCACCACCTTGGGTGCTTCGCGGCACATGAATTCGACCGCATCCTGGTCAGAGAGCCAGTCTCCGCCTTTGATGGTGTCGTAAAAGTGGTAGTGCCAGTTGTCCTCGCTCATATTGCCCAGCGATGCCGAAACGCCACCTTGCGCGGCCACGGTGTGCGAGCGGGTGGGGAAAACCTTGGACAGGGAGGCCACTGACAGGCCGGCCTTGGACAATTCAATCGCGGCACGCAGCCCCGAGCCGCCGGCGCCGACGATCACAACGTCAAATTTACGCTTGGTGATATTTGCTTTGGAGTAGCTCATTCTTAACTTTCAAATAATGCGTCATTCACAGCCAGCGGCTTAAATGCGCCACAAAACTTCAAAACCCCAGGCAGCGCAGCCCACGAGCCACACCACGGTCAAGGATTGCAAGGTAAAGCGCAGACCGGCAGCAGGCACATAGTCCATCCAGACGTTGCGCACCCCTACCCAGGCGTGCCACAGCACCGAGACGATGACGCTGGCGGTGATGAACTTCATCCATTGAGGGGCAAAAATGCCGGCCCACAGCTCGTAGCCAATAGGGCCTTTGGTCAGCAGCAGCTGGGCCAGGATGATGGCGGTGAACGCGATGATCACAACGGCGCTGGCGCGTTGCACCAGCCAGTCACGGGCACCGTAGTGGGCGCCGGTGACGATGCGTTTGGTGCCGTAATTCACGGAAGACATAGCTTTTTCCTTTGTAAAACGGGTGAATGCGGTGAAATCAGTACAGGCCAAACAGCTTGGCGCCCAGCACAATGGTCAGGCCCAGGCTGACCACCAGCACGGCGATGGCCGAGGAGGCCCCCCACTGTTTGGTGATGCGCTCGTGGTTCATATCCACCAAAATGTGGCGAATGCCGGCGCACAGGTGGTGCAGGTAACCCCAGATCAGGCCCAGGGTGGCCAGTTTGATCAGCCAGCCTGGTACAAAGCCCAAGCCTTCGTTGAAAGCACCCTTGAAGGTGGCAAATGAAATTTCCGAGGACAGTGAGGTGTCGAACATCCAAAAGACGAAGGGCAACAAAATAAACATCAGCATGCCGCTAATGCGGTGCAGGATGGATACCTTGCCAGCCCAGGGCAGGCGGTAGGTCGGGAGGTCACTGAAGACGTTAATGTTGCGGAACTCGGGCCGCTTTTTGGCTTGGTCGGTCATGGTTGTCAGACTTTCGATGATGTAACTGCGTGGTAATCGCAAAAAGGCAAACGGACGGGATTTTATGGCAAGCCCATGGCATGAGGCTTACAACGATTAACTTAATGCATTGCGGTAGTGGTGGCTGTCGGTCAAATACAGGCCCCGGCGCAGTTCCATGGGCTTGTCGTTGTAGGTGAAGGTGACACGTTCGACGCTTAAGACTGGCGTTGCCGTTGTGGTGTTAAGCCATTGGGCTTGCTGCGCATCGGGCAGGACGGCACGGATTTTTTCTTCTGCACGCACCATGCGCACCCCATATTCCATTTCAAACATGGCATAGGTGGGGCCGGGGTAATGGGCCATTTGCTCAGCGTTGAGGCCTTTGAAGACGGGGCTGGGCAGCCAAATGTCTTCCAAAATGGTGGGCGTGTTGTTAAAAGAAAGTATGCGGCGCACATGGATGACGCTGTCGCCAGTGCGCAATTGCAGTGTGCGGGCAATGTCGGCGCTGGCGCGAATGCGTTTGCATTCGATGATGTTGCGCTGGGCGCGCCCTTCGTCTTGCTGTTGGCCAATGTCGGGATGCAGTTGCAAAAAGCGGTATTGCACCTGCTCTTCATTGTGGGTGGCGACAAAAGTGCCTTTGCCTTGGCGGCGGGTTACCAGGTTTTCTGCGGCCAATTCATCAATGGCTTTGCGCACTGTGCCTTGGCTGACCTTGAAGCGGCCAGCCAACTCGATTTCGCTGGGGATGAGCTCGCCCGGTTTCCACTCTCCCGCTTGCAAGCTTTGCAAAATCAGGCCTTTGATTTGTTGGTACAAGGGACTGAAGGCAGGCGTTTGCACCACCGCGCTGTCGTTGCGCGCAGGGGTTGGGGTGTCGGAGGAAAGGGCGGTATTGGGAGGCATGTTTAAAACAGGTGCTGTTCAGACTGTATGGTCGCAGGCTGAAGAAGCATGGTGTTCCATGCCATCTATCATATCTTATATAAGACATAAGACAATCTGTACGCACACCTGTGCAGAGATCGTAAACATGTTCTGGCAAGCAGGTTCAGGTGCTGGCGATTTGCCCTGCTTGCGCAATGGTGTCAGCCAGCGTGCCTAAAAAAGCTTCGCGCTCGGTGGTGGTGACATCAAAAAGCTCCAGTACCCCAGCCCCGCGAAAGGCGGCAAACACGGTGATGGCGACCCCCTGGGGGTGAGGGTGGTGGTCGGTGATTTCAGGGAAGGTTTGCAAAAATTGCGCATAAAACCCGTGGTCCACTTGCACCCGCTGTGCATTGATGTGGGCAAACAAGGCGGAAGAAGGCTTGCAGCCTAAAAACAAACTCCACGCTGCTTGGTAGTGAGGCGTGCAAAAAACATTCTTCCAGGCCCGCTGGACAAAATCGTGGGCCCGCTCAGGCAGGGGCAGTGCACGGTCTGGCCAGATGCTGCCTTGGGCGCTCAAGGGTTCCATGATTTCTTGTACCAGCCGCTCCATGAGCGCATCCCGGGTTTTGAAATGGTGCTGCAAAGCCCCCAGCGAGACTTGCGCTTTGCGGGCGATGGCCTGCAAGGTCGCCCCCTTAAAACCTTCTTCGTGCAGCAGTTGCAGCGCAGCGTCAATCAGTTTGCGCTGGGTGTTTTCTACGCGCTCGGTCTGTGAGATGCGTTGGCGGCGGTGGGGCGTGCGATCCATTGCGGGCAAGAAAAAGGAAGGTAAAGGCTTGATGTATAGCATGTAAGCGATGGCTGCTTACATAATTTTGTACAAAAGTCTATAGGTGAAATTTTTAATTAAATAAAACTTTATTGTTTTTATAGTTGATATCTGTCAATTATTTACACGATCAAGGATCATTGCAATGACCGACCTGACAAGCAATCCTATGGGGCTGATGGGCTTTGAGTTTGTTGAATTCGCCTCACCCAAGGCCGGGGTGCTGGAGCCTTTGTTTGAAAAAATGGGCTTTACCGAAGTGGCACGCCACCGCTCAAAAGATGTGTCTTTGTACCGCCAGGGCGATATCAACTTCATCATCAACCGCGAACCAAAAAGTATAGCTGGCTACTTCGCTGCAGAGCACGGTCCAAGTGCTTGTGGCCTGGCATTCCGCGTCAAAGATGCGCACCATGCTTTTAAACGTGCATTAGAGCTGGGCGCACAGCCGATTGATATTCCCACCGGGCCGATGGAATTGCGCTTGCCAGCCATTAAAGGGATTGGGGGAGCGCCCTTGTACCTGATCGACCGGTTTGAAGACGGTAAATCGATTTACGACATTGATTTTGAGTGGCTGCCCAACGTGCAGCGCCACCCGCAGGGCTTTGGTTTTTCAGTGGTGGATCACCTGACGCACAACGTTTACCGAGGGCGCATGGCGCACTGGGCAGATTTTTACGAGAGGCTGTTCAACTTCCGCGAGATTCGCTATTTCGACATCCAGGGTGAATACACCGGCTTGACCTCCAAAGCCATGACTGCGCCTGACGGGCTGATCCGCATCCCCCTGAATGAAGAGGCCAAACAAGGCGGCGGGCAGATCGAAGAGTTTTTGATGCAGTTCAATGGCGAAGGCATTCAGCACATCGCGCTGCTGTGCGACAACTTGGTTGCGGCGATTGACCAATTGCAGCTGGCCGGCATCCCGCTGCTGACAGCACCCAATGAGGTCTATTACCAAAACCTAGAAAAACGCTTGCCGGGCCACGGCCAGTCGGTGCCCGATTTGCAGGCGCGGGGCATTTTGCTCGATGGCACGACCGAAGGCGGAAAGCCACGCTTGCTGCTGCAAATTTTTTCTGAGCCGCTGCTCGGGCCCGTATTCTTTGAATTCATTGAACGCCAGGGCGATTACCGTGAAGGCTTTGGTGAAGGCAATTTCAAAGCGTTGTTTGAATCGTTGGAGCGCGATCAGGTGCGCCGTGGTGCGATTGCCGGGGCGCTTGCTGCTGAGGCGGGCTAACCGCCAAGGAGTATTGCTATGCATAAATTCACTTCTACCGAATTACCAGCCGCCTTGGCCCAGGTGCCGCACTGGCGTTACCAAGACGAGCGCGGCGGGTTGATTGCCCGCCAATTTGTTTTTCAGGATTTTGTTCAAGCCATGGGATTTATGACCCAGGTGGCCTTGGTCGCCGAGCGCAGCAACCACCATCCGGAATGGTTCAATGTGTACAACCGGGTGGAGGTGGTGCTCACCACCCATGACGTGCAGGGCTTGTCGCAGCGCGATCTTGATTTGGCCCAAGCGATGGAGCGCATTGCCGCAGCGTGGCCTCCGCAGGAGCCGGCATGAGTGCTGAAAAGCATGGATTGGCTGCCGCCAGCTACCAGCCCCAGCGCCCAGATTGGACGATTGAGCAAAACTGGCAGCACTACAGCGCTGAAGAGCACGCCACCTGGAAAACCTTGTTTGAGCGGCAAAGCCGTCTATTGCCTGGGCGGGCTTGCGATGCTTTCATGCAGGGCTTGCAGGCGCTGGCGATGAGTGCTGAGCACATTCCGAATTTTGAGCAGCTCTCCGAAGAGCTCATGCGCCACACCGGCTGGCAAGTTGTGGCGGTGCCGGGTTTGGTGCCTGATGAGGTGTTTTTTGACCACCTGGCCCATCGGCGTTTTCCGGCGGGGCAGTTTATTCGGCGCAGTGACCAGCTCGATTACTTGCAAGAGCCGGACGTTTTTCACGATGTGTTTGGCCATGTGCCCATGCTCATGCACCCGGTGATGGCTGACTTTATGCAGGCTTACGGCCAGGGGGGGCTGAAAGCCCAATCTCTGGGCTTGCTTGACCAATTGGCTCGGGTGTATTGGTACACCGTGGAGTTTGGGCTGGTGCAGCAAAGCGATGGGTTGCGCATCTACGGGGCCGGAATTGTGTCCTCGGCGACCGAATCGGTCTTTGCCCTGGAGAGTAACTCGCCCCACCGTATCCGGTTCGACCTCGATCGGGTCTTGCGCACCCAGTATCGGATTGATGATTTTCAAGAAATTTACTTTGTCCTGCCCGACCTGGCGGACCTGTTGAACTTGGCCCGCATTGACTTTAAACCCCATTACGAACGGGTGCGTGGGGCACCAAGCCATCTGCCAGGTGTTATCGTCCCGGGCGATCAAGTGCTGACCCAGGGAACGGGGCAGTACCACCACGCACAAGGAGACCGACCGTGAAGCGCAGCCACAAAAAAACCGCCTTAATCACCGGGGCTACAGGCCAACTGGGCTGGGCGGTGGCCAATTTTTTGCATGACCAAGGCTGGCGCTTGTTGCTCTTGGCCCGCAACGGGCAGGCCATGCAACTGGCCTTTGGGCATCTGCCCGATGTGGTGTTGCTGGATGTGGACCTGACCCAGCGCGAGGCCTTGATTGCGCGGGTGCAAGCCGCTTTGGGGCAAGAGGCGCACCTGGATGCCGTGTGCCATCTGGCCGGCGGTTTTCATATGGGCGATGGGGTTGATGCGCTCTCGCTGCCAACGTGGGAGTACTTGCTCAACCTCAATACCACCAGCTTTTTGAATTTGGCTGCCGCCGTGGTGCCTACGCTCAAGCAGCAAGGCGCTGGCCATGTGGTCACGGTCGGGGCGGCTGCAGCAGCCCGCGGACAGGCCCACATGGGGGCCTATTGCGCAGCCAAAAGCGCCTTGCAGCGGCTGACCGAGGCCTTGTCGGCCGAGCTGAAAATGGACGGCATCAATGTCAATTGCGTGCTGCCTACCGTGCTCGATACGCCAGACAACCGCGCCGCCATGCCCGATGCCAACCCCGCCACGTGGGTGCAGCCCAAGGACTTGGCCGAGGTGATTGGCTTTTTAATCTCCGGCGGCGCGCGGGCCATTCATGGTGCGGCCATTCCAGTGGCAGGGCGCGTGTAGCCGAGGTGTTTTTTGGGGTGCTTTGTCAGCACCGAGTCAGAGTACTGAAATTGAGTATTGATATCTTATATAAGACATAAGACAAATTGACCGAAGGCCTTAATCGGCGTTAAACTCTGCGCCTGACGGTGGTGCTTGTAACCGGTTGGTATCTGAAGCAAGCAGCCACCGCGCTGTTTACCACCCACTCGGAGTTCTCATCCATGAGCAAAGCACCTGTTCGCGTCGCCGTCACCGGCGCTGCTGGCCAAATCGGTTACGCCCTGTTGTTCCGCATCGCCTCGGGCGAAATGCTGGGCAAAGACCAGCCCGTCATCCTGCAACTGCTGGAAATTCCTGACGAAAAAGCCCAGAACGCCTTGAAGGGCGTGATCATGGAACTGGAAGACTGTGCTTTCCCCCTGCTGGCTGGCATCGAGGCCCACGCCGACCCCATGACCGCCTTCAAAGACACCGACTACGCCCTGCTGGTCGGTGCCCGTCCGCGCGGCCCCGGTATGGAGCGCTCGGACCTGCTGGCGGCCAATGCCCAAATCTTTACCGCCCAGGGCAAGGCCCTGAACGCGGTGGCCAGCCGCAACGTCAAAGTGCTGGTGGTCGGCAACCCCGCCAACACCAACGCCTACATCGCCATGAAGTCGGCCCCCGATCTGCCGGCGAAAAACTTCACCGCCATGCTGCGCCTGGATCACAACCGTGCCGCTTCGCAACTGGCTGCCAAAACCGGCACCAAAGTGGGCGACATCCGCAAGCTGACTGTGTGGGGCAACCACTCGCCCACCATGTACGCTGACTACCGCTTTGCTACCGTGAATGGCGAAAGCATCAAAGACAAAATCAACGACCAGGTGTGGAACAAAGACGTGTTCCTGCCCACCGTGGGCAAGCGCGGCGCCGCCATCATTGCAGCGCGTGGCCTGTCGTCGGCCGCCTCGGCAGCCAACGCCGCCATTGACCACATGCGCGACTGGGCCCTGGGCTCCAACGGCGAATGGGTGACCATGGGCGTGCCTTCCAATGGCGAGTACGGCATTCCTGCCGGCATCGTGTTTGGCTTCCCTGTGACCACCGAAAACGGCGAGTACAAAATTGTCGAAGGCCTGGAAATTGACGCGTTCTCGCAAGAGTGCATCAACACCACCTTGGCCGAGCTGCAAGGCGAACAAGACGGTGTAAAACACCTGCTCTGATAAAGCAGAGCTGTTTCCGCTGGTAAACAAAGGATTTCAAGGTTTTTAAGCCTTGAAATCCTTGATTTAAGAGCGGTAATAGCTCCTTTTTTTAGAGAAATGCTGCAACGGTTTTTGATGAAAAAACTGTTGCACCATTGCTTTATCCGATTTTATTTTTGGCTTTTTGCTTTACTCCTGCATGACCACGACCTCGCACCCCCAAGACATTTTGCTCGGCGCCCAAGCGGCCGCCCCCGTCTTGCCCGTGTGCGATCACTTCAGTGGCCAGCCTGAGCGCATGCGCAAAAGCCTGCAATTGCAGGCGCAAATGACCGCCGAGCTGGGGCGCTGCGTATTCGATGTCACCCTCGACTGCGAAGACGGTGCCACGGTGGGGCAAGAAGTGGCCCATGCCAATGCGGTCGCGGCCTTGGTGCGCGAACATGCTGCTGCACACCCTGATGCCCGCATTGCCGTGCGCGTGCATGCGCTGGACCATCCCGCCTTTGTCGATGATGTGGCCCGCATCGTTGGCCAAGTGGGCGACAAGCTCACCCACGTCATGCTGCCCAAGGCAGAAACCGTCGATCAAGTCGATTGGGTGGCCCGGGCGCTGGACCGCGCCTATGGCCCGCGCCTGCCCTTGCATGTGCTGATTGAATCGCCCGCTGCGGTGCAGCAAGCTTTTGCCATCGCCGCCCATCCGCGCGTGCAAAGCATCAGTTTTGGGCTGATGGACTTTGTCTCGGCCCACGGCGGTGCCATTCCCGCCAGCGCCATGGGCGTGCAAGGCCAGTTCGAGCACCCCCTGGTGCTGCGGGCCAAGCTGGAAATTGCCGCCGCCTGCCATGCCCATGGCAAAGTGCCCTCGCACTGCGTCGTAACCGAATTTAAAGACACCGCTGCGCTGACCCAAGCCGCCCGCCAAGCCAGCCAACGCCTGGGCTACACCCGCATGTGGAGCATTCACCCGGCGCAAATTCGGCCCATCGTGGCCACGTTTGCCCCGGCAGCCGATGCCGTGGCCACGGCCGCAGCGATTTTGCTGGCGGCCGAAAGCGCCCACTGGGGCCCCATCAGCCATGAAGGGGTTTTGCACGATCGCGCCAGCTACCGCTATTACTGGCAAGTATTGCAACGCGCAGCGCAAACCGGGCTGACTTTGCCCGACAATGTGCGCCGCTGGTTTGCCGAGGATGGCCAGCCAGTTGCATCCCATTGTTAAGAGAGAAATTTCGCTGGAGTTTGTATGAAACACCTGGTTGCCTCCACCCTATTGCTGTTGCCCCTGTGGGCCATCGCTGCGCCAGCCACCCCCGCCCCTGCCGCTAAAAAAGCCCCAGCCGCCACAGCCAAGGCACCGGCCAAGGCCCCGGTGAAGAAAACCGTCGCCAAAGCGCCCGCCAAGGCACCGGCCAAAGCCTCCGCCAAAAAAGCCGCTGCTGCTGCAGCCGTTGGAGGGGCCGCCGCTGTGGCCAGCGCTGGCGCGGCCGATCAGCCCTTGACCGCAGAAGCCCTGGCCATTGCCGAGCAGGTACACACCGGCACGATTGGCTGCGAGCTGGGCAAGCATGTGAACGTGGAGCGCGATGGCGGCAAGCCCGGTTATTTCAAAGTCACCGGCAACGGCTTTAACTACCACATGAGCCCGGTGGTCACCTCCACCGGGGCTGTGCGTTTGGAAGACACCCGTGCCGGCGCTGTGTGGCTGCAGATTGCCAACAAATCGATGCTGATGAACCAGAAGATTGGTCAGCGTCTGGCCGACGAATGCATGAGCACGG
This sequence comes from Comamonas denitrificans, assembly GCF_042654745.1. Classification (NCBI taxonomy): domain Bacteria; kingdom Pseudomonadati; phylum Pseudomonadota; class Betaproteobacteria; order Burkholderiales; family Comamonadaceae; genus Comamonas; species Comamonas denitrificans. Next base: position 41,331 of record NZ_JBHSEY010000057.1, on the reverse strand, counting down.
CCCAATTGCAAGTGGCCGAAGCGCTCAAGAAAAACCCCCTGCCCAACCTGCTGGAAGGGCGCTAGGGGCTGCAAGTTTTTACGTTTATCCCTTTTATACAACTACCTTTGGAGAGAGCAAGCATGTTGCAAGCCTACCGTGAACACGTGGCCGAACGCGCCAAGTTGGGCATCCCCCCCTTGGCCCTGGATGCCAAACAAGTGGCCGATGTGATCGAGCTGATCAAGAACCCGCCCGCCGGTGAAGAAGCCTTTTTGCTGGACTTGCTCACCCACCGCGTGCCGCCCGGCGTGGACGATGCAGCCAAGGTCAAGGCCAGCTTCCTGGCCGCTGTGGCCCATGGTGACATTCAAGTTGGCCTGATCTCCAAAGCCAAGGCCACCGAGCTGCTGGGCACCATGGTCGGTGGCTACAACGTACACCCCCTGATCGAGTTGCTGGACGACGCCGAAGTGGCCCAGGTGGCCGCCGATGCCCTGAAAAAGACGCTGTTGATGTTTGACTACTTCAACGACGTGGCCGACAAAGCCAAGGCTGGCAATGCCAAAGCCAAAGAAGTGATGCAGTCCTGGGCCGATGCCGAGTGGTTCACCAGCCGCCCCAAAGTGGCCGAGAAAATCACCGTCACCGTGTTCAAGGTGCCCGGCGAGACCAACACCGACGACCTGTCGCCCGCCCCGGATGCCACCACGCGCCCTGACATCCCCATGCACTACCTGGCGATGCTGAAAAACGCACGCCCCGATGCCGCCTTCAAGCCTGAGCAAGATGGCGTGCGCGGCCCCATCCAGTTCATCGAAGACCTGAAGAAAAAAGGCCACACCGTGGCCTACGTGGGCGACGTGGTGGGCACCGGCTCCAGCCGTAAATCGGCCACCAACAGCGTGATCTGGGCCACCGGCGAAGACATTCCCTTTGTGCCCAACAAGCGCTTTGGCGGTGTAACGCTGGGCGGCAAGATTGCCCCCATCTTCTTTAACACCCAAGAAGATTCCGGCTCGCTGCCCATCGAAGTGGACGTTTCCAAGATGGAAATGGGCGATGTCATCGACATCTTCCCCTACGAAGGCAAGATCGAAAAAGACGGCACCAAGATTGCCGACTTCCAGCTCAAGAGCCAAGTGCTGCTGGACGAAGTGCAAGCCGGCGGCCGTATCAACCTGATCATTGGCCGCGCCCTGACCGCCAAAGCCCGCGAAACCCTGGGGCTGCCCGCTTCCACCGTTTTCCGCCTGCCGCAAGTACCGGCCGAAACCAAGGCTGGCTTTACCCTGGCGCAAAAAATGGTGGGCCGCGCCTGCGGTCTGCCCGAAGGTCAAGGCGTGCGCCCCGGCACTTACTGCGAACCCAAGATGACCACCGTGGGCTCGCAAGACACCACCGGCCCTATGACGCGCGACGAGCTGAAAGACCTGGCCTGCCTGGGCTTCTCGGCCGACATGGTGATGCAGTCGTTCTGCCACACCGCCGCCTATCCCAAGCCGGTGGACGTGAAAACCCACCGCACCCTGCCGGACTTCATCAGCAGCCGTGGTGGCGTGTCGCTGCGCCCTGGCGACGGCGTGATCCACAGCTGGCTCAACCGCCTGCTGCTGCCCGATACCGTGGGCACGGGCGGTGACTCGCACACGCGTTTCCCGATTGGTATTTCCTTCCCTGCAGGCTCGGGCCTGGTGGCCTTTGGTGCTGCCACCGGTGTGATGCCGCTGGACATGCCCGAATCGGTGCTGGTGCGCTTCAAGGGCGAGCTGCAGCCGGGCGTGACCCTGCGCGATCTGGTGCATGCCATCCCGCTGTACGCCATCAAGGCCGGTTTGCTCACGGTGGCCAAGGCGGGCAAGAAGAACATTTTCTCGGGCCGCATTCTGGAAATCGAAGGTCTGCCCAAGCTGAAAGTGGAGCAAGCGTTTGAGTTGTCCGACGCTTCGGCCGAGCGCTCGGCCGCTGGTTGCACGATCAAGCTGGACAAAGAGCCGGTCATCGAGTACCTGAAGTCCAACATCGTGCTGATGCAAAACATGATTGCCGACGGCTACCAAGACGCGAAAACCCTGCAGCGCCGCATCGAAAAAGTGCAAGCCTGGCTGGACAACCCCCAGCTGCTGGAAGCCGACAAAGATGCCGAGTACGCCGCCGTGATCGAGATCGACCTGGCCGACATCAAAGAGCCCATCGTTTGCTGCCCGAACGATCCGGACGACGCCAAGTTCCTGTCCGAAGTGTCCGGCACCAAGATCGACGAAGCCTTTATCGGTTCGTGCATGACCAACATCGGTCACTTCCGCGCTGCAGCCAAGCTGCTGGGCGGCCAGCGCGACATTCCGGCCAAGCTGTGGGTGGCCCCGCCGACCAAGATGGACGAGAGCGAGCTGATCAAAGAAGGCCACTACGCTGCCTTTGGCGCCGCTGGTGCGCGTACCGAGCTGCCCGGCTGCTCGCTGTGCATGGGCAACCAGGCGCAGGTGCATGAAGGCGCGACGGTGATTTCTACCTCCACCCGCAACTTCCCCAACCGCTTGGGCCGCAACACCAACGTGTTCCTGGGCTCGGCCGAACTGACCGCCATCGCCGCCCGTCTGGGCAAGCTGCCCACCCCGGCCGAGTACCTGGCCGAGATGGGCGTGATCGATGCCGACAAGGACAGCGTCTACCGCTACATGAACTTCAATGAAATTGAAGAGTATGTGGAAAATGCCAAGAAGGCTGTCGTTGCCTGATAGGCCACGGTTGCGGTAACGCGCAAACCCCGCCAGACAGTGCGTCTGGCGGGGTTTTTTTATTTGGCTGCGGCGGCCAAGGCCTGAGCGATCCAGCCATCAAACGTGGCCTGGTGGGCTTTGATCCAGCCATCGACGTGGCGCTGCACGTCGGCATCCTTGTTTTCGCCCTGGCTCATCAGGTGGTTTTGCGCGTTGATGTCGGCCAGAGGCAGGCGCATGATTTCAAACAGCTTGGCGGCGGCTGGGTTGGCATCTGTCCACGCTTTGTTGGCGACGATTTGCTGTTTGTTCACGACAAAACCGTAGTTCTTGCCGTTGGGCAAGGTGGTGTCCAGCCCTTTTTGTTCCCCTGGCATGGCGGAAAAGGGCACTTCCAGCCACACCACATCTTTGCCAGGGATGAGTTCGTTGCTCACCCAATACGGTGTCCAGGTGTAGTACAGAACGGGTTGGCCGGCCTTGAAGCGCGCCAGGGTGTCGGCAATCAGGGCCGCGTAGTTGCCTTGCTGGTGGGTGATGGTGGGGCGCAATGTATACGCATCCAAATGGTGTTCGACCACGGCCTCGCAGCCCCAGCCTGGGGTGCAGCCGGCCAGGTCGGCTTTGCCATCGCCGTCCGTGTCGAACAGGGCCGCCAGCTTGGGGTCTTGCAGCTGGGCGATGTTGGTGATGTTGTAGTGATCGGCGGTTTTCTTATCGATCAGATAGCCCTGGGCGGCGTTGCTGATGTATTCGCCTTGGCGGTAGAACTTGGCATCGCCGCCCGCGTTTTTGTAGAAGTCGGCGTGCAGCGGGTTCCAGTGCGAGGCGATGAAGGTGGCATCGCCCGAGGCAATCGACATGTAGGCGGTGGGGTAGTCCACGTCTTTGTAGGGCTGGACGGTGTAGCCCAGTTGCTCTAGCGCCCGCATGACCAGCAGGTGCTGGAAGTTTTCTTCCGGAACCGGATTTTTCACGGGTTTGACGGTGATGCCTTTGCCAGGCAGCGTATCGGCCGCGTAGGCATGGTTGCCGAATGTGCTGGTGGTGTAGGCCATGAAGGCCAGGCCGCAACTGATGGCCAGTGTTTTGCACACCTGGCCCAGCTTGCGGCCGCCGGGATGTGAGATGGTGGGATGGGTGCTGGGGGTGAAGCTTGAAAAAATACGCATGCGCTGAAGGTCTCCTTGAATGTAAAAGTCAGGCAGGATAAAAAAATGCCACTCCCAGGAAGGAAGTGGCATGCGGGGGGATGCTTTACTTGGCGGCTGCTTTGGCTTTGGCAATCCAGCCATCAAACGTGGCCTGGTGGGCCTTGATCCAGCCATCGACGTGGCGCTCGATGTCGGCGGGCTTGTTCTGGCCTTGGCTCATCAGGTGGTTTTGGGCGTTGATGTCGGCCACGGGCAGTTGCATGGTTTCAAACAGCGTGGCGGCCGCTGGGTTTTTCTCGGCCCAGGCTTTGTTGGCCACGATTTGCTGGTTGTTCACCACAAAGCCGTAGTTTTTGCCGTTGGGCAGCTTGGTGTCCAGCCCTTTTTGCTCGCCGGGCAGCGAGGAAAAAGGCACCTCCAGCCAGACCACATCCTGGCCGGGCTTGAGTTCGTTGCTCACCCAGTAGGGCGTCCAGGTGTAGTAAAGCACGGGCTGGCCCGCTTTGAAGCGGGTGATGGTGTCGGCAATCAGCGCCGAGTAGCTGCCCTGCTGGTGGGTGACGGTGCCGCGCAGTTGGTAGGCCTCCAGGTGGTGTTCAATCACCGCTTCGCAGCCCCAGCCGGGGTTGCAGCCAGTGAGGTCGGCCTTGCCATCGCCGTCGTTGTCAAAGATTTTGGCAATCGCCGGGTCTTTGAGCTGGTCAATGTGGGTGATCTTGTATTGGTCGGCGGTTTTCTTGTCGATCAAATACCCCTGGGCGGCATTGCCGGAGTAAATGCCTTTGCGAAACAGTTTGGCCTCGCCGCCGGCGTTTTTAAAGTAATCGGCGTGCAGGGGGTTCCAGTGGTCGGCCAAAAAGGTGGCATCGCCATTGCCAATGGCGACGTGGGCGGTGGGGTATTCCACTTCTTTGATGGGCTGCACCTCGTAGCCCAGTTGCTCCAGCGCTTTCATGACCAGCAGGGTTTGGAATGTTTCTTCGGCAATCGAGCTTTTCAGGGGCAGCACCGAGATGCCCTTGCCGGGCAGGTCAGCAGCGTGTGCGCTTAAGCCGGCCAGGGCCAGGGCGGCGGCAACGAGGGTGGGGCGGAAAAGTTTGTTCATCAGAGTCTCCTGTTCAACGAAGTGGGTGAAATAAATGCTTATTAAATAAAGAGCTGTTACCGCTTTTAAATCAATGATTTTTTATTAAAAACAATAAAAATTACTATTAAATAAAGCGGTTACAGCTATTAGTTTTGACTATTTGCGGTGCAGCAACAAGCCCAGTGGCCCTTGTTGCCACCAGCGTTGGTTGCCCCGGCGCGGCTCGCCCATGGCTTGGGTGATGCGGTCCAGCACAATGGCCAGCAGCACAATGCCCAGGCCGCCGATGGTGGCCAGCCCCATGTCCAGGCGACCAATGCCGCGCAGCACCATCTGGCCCAGGCCGCCGACGGCGATCATCGAGGCGATAACCACCATCGACAGGCTCAGCATCAGCGCCTGGTTGATGCCCGCCATGATGTTGGGCATGGCCAGGGGCAGCTGCACCTTCCACAGCAATTGCCAGGGCGAGGCACCGTAGGCACGGCTGGCTTCGATCAGGTCGGGGCGCACTTGGCGAATGCCCAGGTTGGTCAGGCGCACCAGCGGGGGCAGGGCAAACACGATGGTCACAATCACCCCCGGCACGTTGCCAATGCCAAACAGCATCACCACCGGTACCAGATAGACAAAGGCTGGCGTGGTTTGCATGGCATCGAGCAGCGGGCGCAGCAGGCTTTGCGCGCGGTTGCTGCTGGCCAGCAAAATGCCCAGCGGCAGGCCAATCACAATGCAAAACACCAAAGAAGTCAGCACCAGCGAGAGGGTGACCATGGCCTCGGGCCAGATGCCCAGCAGGGCAATCAGTGCCAGCGAAATGGCCGTGCCCATGGCCAGGGCGCGGCTGGAAAATTGCCAGGCGATCAGCGCCAGCAGCACCGTCAGCACTGGCCAGGGCATGGCCTGCAGGGTGTTTTCTACGCCGGTCAAGGTGGCATCAATGGGGGTGCGCACGGCTTGAAAGAAGGGGCGAAAGTGGGTTACCACCCAGTCCAGCCCTTGGTTAATGGCGCTTTGAATTGGCAGGCCATCGTGCAGCAGCTGGCTCCACCAATCGGTGGGCGCGGCATCGGTGGCGGCGGTGTTGCTCAGCCAATCGGTGTCGGCGCTGCTGCTGGCCGTGCTGGCGGCATCGCTGGCCCCCCAGGGGTCGGCGGCAGGGGCAGCGGTTTCGGCCGGGGCACTGGCGGCGCTCCATGGGTCGTCGTTGGCGGGGGTGGGGAGGGTATTGGTTGTTGTATCACTCATAGCGGGCATCTCACTCATGCGGCATCTCCGGGGCGGGCAGTGGCAGGGGCGCGATCACTGCCACTGTCGCTGTCACTGTGTTCGGTCAGCACGGCAGGCAGGTCGGTCTGACCGGATGGGAATTCGGGATTGAGCTTGAGCGGCGGGCGCTCGTCTTGCGGTGGCAGCAGCGGCGGGGTGTCGCGGTCCAAAAAGCGCAGCAAGGTGGTGCGGCTGATTACGCCCAGGTAGCGCTCTTGCGCATCAATGACCGGCAGGGCAAAGGGCAGCGAGGCGGCCAAGCCAAACAAATCGGCCACGGGTGTCTCGGCCTGGATGGGGGTGACCTGGGGCAAAAATGCACGCTGCAGCCCCAGGGGGCCTTGGTGCCCGCGCAAGGCATCGCGCAGCGATTGGGAGGAGACCACGCCCATGAAGCGCTTGTTGGTGCTGAGCACGTAGGCGTACTCATAGTCCATGTCTTCCATCAGGCGCAGCGTGGCGCGGCAGCCGCGGTCGGCCTGTTCGGAAAACACCGTCAGCGCTTGGCGGGCAATGTCCCCGGCTTTGAACACCACCGAGGCATCCACCCCTTGCACAAAGCTGCGCACGTAGTCGTCAGCCGGTTCGCGCAGGATTTCGTCGGGCGTGCCCACCTGCACCACGTGGCCATCTTTCATGATGGCGATGCGGTCGCCAATGCGCATGGCCTCGTCCAGATCGTGCGAGATAAAGACGATGGTGCGGCGCTTGATCTGCTGCAGGCGCAGCAGCTCGGACTGCATCTCGGTGCGGATGATGGGGTCCAGGGCGGAGAAGGCCTCGTCCATCAGCAAGATGGCGGGGTCGGCCGCCAGGGCGCGGGCCAAACCCACGCGCTGCTGCATGCCGCCGGACAGCTCATCGGGGTAGCTGGCCCCCCAGCCGGCCAGGCCCACTTGCTCCAGCGCGGCTTCGGCCGCTTGCTGGCGCTGGGCTTTGTCCACCCCGGCCAGCTCCAGACCAAAGGCGGTGTTGTCCTGCACCGTCATGTGCGGCATCAGTGCAAAGGATTGAAACACCATGGAAATGTCTTTGCGCCGCAGCTCGCGCAGGGCTTTGTCGTCCAGGGCGTTGATGTCCTGGCCGTCGATCAGGATGCGCCCGGCCGTCGGCTCGATCAAGCGGTTGAGCATGCGCACCAAGGTGGATTTGCCCGAGCCCGACAGGCCCATGACGACGAAGATTTCTCCAGCCTGGATATCAAAGTGCGCGTCAAACACGCCAATGGACTGGCCGGTTTTTTCAAGAATGTGCTGTTTGGAATGCCCTTGGCGCACCAGCTCCAGCGCGTGCTGGGGTTTGTCACCAAAGACTTTGAAAACATGCTCGATGTGGATGGATTTAGCCACTGGTTGTCCTCTTTTGTTGAATGTTGTCGAGGGTTGAACACAGTGCAGCCGACCGCTTGCCAAGCAAACGGTATGCCTACACGAGAAACCAATTTTTTGAAAGCGACCAGCACACCGCACAAGCTACTGTGCGTGAAGAACCACAAAGACGGCCAAGCAAGCCGCCGGGTCGAGTCCGCATGGTGCCCAGAAAGCACGCAAGGACTGCTGTGAAAGGAGTTGGTGAGAAGCAACCAACGGCAAAAGACCGCCAGGCACTTTTCGCCAGATCCCAAGCCTGCCGTAGGCATTGCCAGGGAAGAAAAGTCCGTGCACCAGAGCCAAAAAATTGGCCTGTGGCAGCGCCTGAATCCGTAAGACACACAGGCAGCTACCGGGTCGTTCCGCTGCAAAAGCAGGGGATTACCTGCATTGCAGGTTGTTAAGAGGGTGTTAATTGTATTGATTGAGTGTTAAAAAGTCAATGATCTTTTTCTGAATGAGGCAAAAAAGGGTGTTTTACGGGTTTTCCCGGAACAAAACGAGGCTTCAAATCTTGCGTTTCGTCAGTAGGCTGTAAGTCCCTAGGGCGACAGTAACTAGCGTTTAGTCGCTTGGATTGATGTCGCGCATGGGGCATCAGCCAAAGTGGCTAGAGAGTCAAAAAATTTTTAAGGAGACAACGCATGTCATCGAATGCAATCCAGTCTGTTCTGGTTGAAAACCGTGTTTTTCCCCCTTCGGAAGCCGTGCAAAAAGCCGCCCGTATTTCTGGCATGGCCAATTACCAAGCCCTGTGCGCAGAGGCTGAAAACGACTATGAAGGTTTCTGGGCCCGCCTGGCCCGTGAAAACGTGGTGTGGAGCAAACCCTTCACCCAGATCCTGGATGAAAGCAATGCTCCGTTCTACAAGTGGTTTGCCGATGGTGAGTTGAACGCCAGCGCCAACAGCCTGGACCGCCACATGGGCACCCCCACCGAGAACAAAACCGCCATCATTTTTGAAGCCGACGATGGCCAGGTCACCAAAGTCACCTACCGCGAACTGCTGGACCGGGTGAGCCAGTTTGCCAATGGCCTGAAAGCGCGGGGCGTGAAAAAAGGCGACCGCGTGCTGCTGTACATGCCCATGACCATCGAAGGCGTGGTGGCCATGCAGGCCTGCGCCCGCTTGGGGGCCACCCACAGCGTGGTGTTTGGCGGCTTCTCGGCCAAGGCTGTGCAAGAGCGCATTGTCGATGTGGGTGCGGTGGCCGTCATCACGGCCAACTACCAAATGCGGGGTGGTAAAGAGCTGCCCCTGAAAGCCATCGTGGACGAAGCCATTGCCATGGGCGGCTGCGAGAGCATCAAAAACGTGTTCGTGTACGAGCGCACCGCTTCGCCCTACGCCAAGGAAGCGGGCCGCGACGTGCCTTTCTCCGAGCTGCTGGCTGGTCAATCGACCGATTGCCCGCCCGTGCCCGTGAATGCCGAGCATCCTCTGTTTGTGCTCTACACCAGCGGCTCCACCGGCAAGCCCAAGGGCGTGCAGCACTCCACCGGCGGCTACATGCTGTGGGCACGCCAAACCATGCGTTGGTCGTTTGACGTGCAGGACAGCGATGTCTTCTGGTGCACGGCCGACATTGGCTGGATCACCGGCCACACCTATGTGGCTTACGGCCCGTTGGCCGCAGGGGCCACGCAAATCGTCTTTGAAGGCGTGCCCACCTACCCCAATGCGGGCCGCTTCTGGCAGATGATTGAGCGCCACAAGTGCACCATTTTCTACACCGCACCGACGGCCATCCGCTCGCTGATCAAGGCCTCGGAAGCCGATGCTGCCGTACACCCCAATGCCTCTGACCTGAGCAGCCTGCGCATCCTGGGTTCGGTCGGTGAGCCGATCAACCCCGAAGCCTGGATGTGGTACTACAAACACGTGGGCCAAGAGCGCTGCCCGATCGTCGATACCTTCTGGCAGACCGAAAACGGCGGCCACATGATCACGCCGCTGCCCGGTGCCACGCCGCTGGTGCCTGGTTCTTGCACGCTGCCGCTGCCTGGCATCACCGCCGCCATCGTGGACGAGGCCGGGCATGACCTGCCCAACGGCGCAGGCGGCATGCTGGTGGTCAAGCGCCCCTGGCCTTCGATGATTCGCAACATCTGGGGCGACCCCGAGCGTTTCAAGAAAAGCTATTTCCCTGAGGAGCTGGGTGGCAAAACCTACCTGGCTGGCGACGGTGCCGTGCGCAGCGAAGACCGGGGTTACTTCCGCATCACGGGCCGCATTGATGATGTGCTGAACGTTTCGGGCCACCGCATGGGCACCATGGAGATCGAATCGGCCCTGGTGGCCAAGACCGATCTGGTGGCCGAAGCCGCCGTGGTGGGCCGCCCGGACGATCTGACGGGCGAGGCCATCTGCGCCTTCGTGGTTTTGAAGCGCCCCGTGCCGACCGGCGACGAGGCCAAAGCCATTGCCAAAGAGTTGCGCGACTGGGTGGCCAAAGAAATTGGGCCGATTGCCAAGCCCAAGGACATCCGTTTTGGCGAGAACCTGCCCAAAACCCGCTCCGGCAAAATCATGCGCCGTCTGCTGCGCTCGCTGGCCAAGGGCGAGACCATCACCCAAGACACCAGCACGCTGGAGAACCCTGCCATCCTCGATCAGTTGGCCAATACCAACTGATGAATGCTTGAACGGCACGCTCCGCGCGGGAGGTACCGGGCCATAGACAAAAGCCACCTTGATTTTTCAGGGTGGCTTTTTTATCTGGGCATCTGCCGTCACAATGCGCACTATTTTGAGAGAAAACTATCAGGAGTTTGGACTATGAAAGCACGCACCGCCTTGCTGGTTCTGATTGTGGCCTTGCTGGGGTATTTGGCCTTTTTTAACTTTTCCACCTTGGCGCAAGACGTGCCGATGTCGCTCGGCTTTACCGAGGTACACGGCCCTCTGGGTTTGGTCATGCTGGCGTTGTACGGCCTGATGGCCGCGATTTTCTTGGCCTATGTGATTGCCATGCAGGCCACTTGGCTGCTGGAAGTGCGTGCGCACAACAAAGCCCTGCAGGCGCAGCGTGAGCTGGCCGAAAAAGCCGAAATCTCCCGCTTTACCGAGTTGCGTGGGGCGCTGGATGACAAGCAAACACAATGGGAAAAGCGCGTGATGGAGCGCCTTGATGCCCTGGAAAATCACCTCAAAGCCCGCGCCGAAGAAAGTGACAACGTGCACGCTGCGTACCTGGGCCAGCTTGAAGAGCAGCTGCGCAATCAGCCGGGCAAGGAGTCGCCCCCTGCGCTGGGCCAGCAATAGCAGGCAATAAAGAGGGCATTGCCCTAAGAACGTGTTCACAATCTCCTCGCGGGTGTGCAGTCGCGGTCTCGGGCGGTCTGCGGCGTTGCAAATCCTCGCCATAGCTACGGCTATGGCTGTGGTTTGCGCCTTGCAGCCCATCCCGATCCGCATCCCGCACCCCTTCGCGTGGAGATCATGAACACGTTCTAAAACTGGTTTGCGTTCTTAGGCAAGGGGAGAAGCCCCTTCTTGCGGTAGAAGGTGTTGCGTGAAATTCCGAGGACTTTGGCCGCTGCCGAGACATTTCCTTGGTGCTCAGCCAGGGCCTGGGCCATGCGCTGCAAGGTCAGGTCGTTCAGTTTATGGGTTTCTTGGCCGAAATCGAAATTTTCCATAGCTGTTGGCGCTTTGTGTTCAACGGTTTCTTGGTAATCATCCAGAAAATCATCGGGTAAATCTGCGCAAGTCACTATGCTTTCTTCTTCTGCCGTTGCGCAGGCCATGACGCAGGCGGTGCGCAGCACATTGTGCAGTTGGCGCACATTGCCTGGCCAGGGGTAGCTGAGAAAGCGCTGTAGAACCTCGGGGGCCAGGGTGCAGGTGGCCCCTTCGGGCTGCACGGCTTGCAGCACTTTGGCAATCACGGCAGGTAAATCGGTGCGTTCGCGCAGAGCGGGCAGGCGTACGGCCAAGCCGTTGAGGCGGTAGTACAGGTCTTCGCGGAACAAGCCCTGGGCGATGCGGGTCTTCAAGTCTTGGTGCGTTGCGCAGACCACGGCAATGTCGATGGGGATGTCCTTTTCGCTGCCCAGCGGGCTGATGCGCCGCTCCTGCAGCACGCGCAGCAGCCGCGCCTGCAGGGACAGGGGCATGTCGCCAATCTCATCCAAAAATAGCGTGCCGCCGTGCGCCTGGGCGATTTTGCCGACGGCGCCCTTCTTGCGGGCTCCGGTAAACGCGCCATCGGCGTAGCCAAAGAGTTCGGCCTCAATCAGCGATTCAGGAATGCTCGCGCAGTTCACTGCAATAAACGGCTGGTTGGCCCGGGCCGAGTCCTGGTGCCAAGCGCGGGCCAGTAAATCCTTGCCGGTGCCGGTTTCGCCCAGCAGCATGACGGGGATGTTTTTGTCCAGCACTTTGCGCAGCCGGGCAATGGTGTGCGCCAGCTGCGTGTCGCCCGTGTCCAGGTATTGCAGGTGGGAGAGCCGCTGGGGCAGGGTGGTGGGGGTGTTGTGGGGTGCTGCGGCCGTTGTGGGGCGCTGCACGGCCTCGGTAGAAGGCGGTAGATGGATGCGGCAAGCAACCAAAACACCGCTCTCCAGCATGAGTTGCTGCGCGCAGGCTTGTAACAGCTCGGTCAGTGGGTGGCGAAACAGCATGGAAAAGTGCTGTGTAGGGACTGATTGGGGCTGCGCATCGGTCAAGCTGCATTGAAATTGGGCACTGCGGTTAAGGCTGAGCAACTGCCCATCGGGCGAGAAAACGGCGATGCCTTCCATCAGGGTGCCCAAAAATTCGGGCCGTGCATGAAAGTGAATGCGAATGGCCTGCGGAAACTGCGCCGCCAGCATCTGGTTTTCCAGCATCTGCACCGACATGCGCACCAGCGCCAGGGTGTGCGGGTGGTGACGGTGGTGTTCACTGGTTACGTCCAGCGCCCCCATGAGTTGCCCATGTGGCCCAAAAATGGGGGCACATGCGCAGGCCAGGCTGTGGTTGGCCTGCAGAAAGTGTTCGGCCCCTTGCACGGTGATGGCTTGGCGTTCTTGCAGCGCGGTGCCAATGGCGTTGGTGCCCTGGGCCTGTTCTGACCAATCAACCCCAGGAACCAGGGCCACCTGGTCTGCCTTGGGCAGAAAATCGCGGTCGCCCAGGCTGTGCAGTACCAGGCCACTGGCTGAAGTTAGCACCAAGATGCTGCCGGTATTGTTGATTTGGCTGAACAAATGCTCCATTACCGGGGTGGCGTGCTGGCACAGAAAGCGGTGCTGATCGAGGGCATCGCGCAGCGCTCCCGAGGCCAGCCGCTGGTAATCTGGCGCATCCCGCAAGGCCAAGCCGTAGCGCAGCGAACGCTCATGTGCCAACGTGAGCAGGTGCGCATGGTCGGCAGAGGCCAGGGCCGTGGAGTGCAAGGACATACAGATTTCCCCAAAAAAGAACTACGTTCTTAGCGACGTAACCGGCCCAGTGTGCCCGCCACAGTACGCGTGGACAAGCTGGATATCCCCCAAATTTCTTGTTTTTAATAGCTTTTTACGCTTGATTTGCGTCAATTTAAAGGTATTTAGTTATTAATTCCTTTGTTTGTAAAGCGGAATAAGCTCCTTTTTTTATATCAAATAAAAAATCCCAGCACAAATTTGTACCGGGATTTCTGGTGGATGCGATGGGCTTGACCGGCCAGTCTGTGTGGGTGGCGTACAGGTCGGTGTGGCTTTGTCAAAAGCCAGCGCAGTACTACGCTGGCGCTGAGATGGCGAACACGTGCTTAGAACGTGTTCACGATCTTAGAAAAAGCCCAGCGCTTGCGGGTTGTAGCTGACCAGCAGGTTCTTGGTCTGCTGGTAGTTGGACAGTGCCAGCTTGTGCGTTTCGCGGCCGATGCCCGATTTCTTGTAGCCACCAAAGGCGGCGTGCGCCGGGTAGAGGTGGTAGCAGTTGGTCCACACGCGGCCGGCTTGGATGGCGCGGCCCATGTGGTAGGCGACGGTGCCGTTGCGGCTCCAGACGCCTGCGCCTAGGCCGAACTCGCTGTCGTTGGCGATGCGCACGGCATCTTCCACATCTTTGAAGGTGGTGACGGAGGCGACGGGGCCAAAAATTTCTTCCTGGAACACGCGCATGTCGTTTTTGCCGTACAGCAGTGTGGGTTTGACGAAGAAGCCATCGTTGATTTGTCCACCGGCCCGCAGGCGCTCACCGCCGGTCAGGCACTGGGCCCCTTCTTGGCGGCCAATTTCCACGTAGCCCAGGATGCGCTCGAGTTGCGCTTGCGACACTTGCGCTCCGACCATGGTGGATTTGTCCAGCGGGTGGCCTTGCTTCATGGCTTCGACGCGGGCGATGGCGCGTTCCATAAAGCGCTCATAGATCGACTCTTGCACCAAGATGCGCGAGGGGCAGGTGCAGACTTCGCCTTGGTTGAAGGCGAACATCGAGAAGCCCTCCAGCGCCTTGTCAAAGAATTCGTCATCAGCATCCATCACATCGGCAAAGAAGATGTTCGGGCTTTTGCCGCCCAGCTCCACGGTGGAAGGAATCAGGTTGTCGGCGGCAGCGTGCAGGATGCGCTGGCCCACAGGGGTGGAGCCGGTGAAGGCAATTTTGGCAATGCGCTTGCTGGTGGCCAGCGCCTCGCCAGCCTCTTTGCCGTAGCCATTGACGATGTTGAGCACGCCGGGGGGCAGCAGGTCGGCAATCAGGTCCATCAGCACCAGGATGGACGCGGGGGTTTGCTCGGCCGGTTTCATCACTACGCAGCAGCCAGCGGCCAGGGCAGGGGCCAGTTTCCAGCAGGCCATCAGCAGGGGAAAGTTCCAGGGAATGATTTGCCCGACCACGCCAATGGGCTCGTTGAAGTGGTAGGCCACGGTTTTGGAGTCAATTTCTGAGATCGTGCCCTCTTGCGCACGGATGCAGCCGGCAAAGTAGCGAAAGTGGTCAATGCCCAGGGGAACATCGGCGGCGGTGGTTTCGCGCAGCGGTTTGCCGTTGTCGATGGTTTCTGCGGTGGCCAGCAGGTCGATGTTTTGCTCCATGCGGTCGGCAATTTTCAGCAGGATCAGTGAGCGCTCGGCCACCGAGGTTTTGCCCCATTTTTCCTGTGCAGCGTGGGCGGCATCCAGTGCCAGGTTGATATCGGCCGCATCGGATTGCGCCACCTTGCAAAAGGGTTTGCCGGTAATGGGCGAGACGTTGTCAAAGTAGCGCCCAGCAACGGGGGCCACCCATTTGCCGCCAATGAAGTTGTCGTACTGGGTGCGGTAGGGGAAGGAAAGATCGAGGTTGAAGCGCTTGAATTCAAACATGTCCATGGTGCGGTCTCCGAAAGTTTTGGTTTTACAAAGCCGAGAGTCGGCTGCCAGGTATTAAGCACATTGCGTGCCAAGTTTGATGGCCGCCTTGAAAGCCGCGTATTTAAGGGGCGAGGGCTGCGCAGCAGGGGCTTGCTGGAGGACAGGTGGGCCCAGCGTGGCGTGGCATTTTGGGACAGTGGTGTGCCAAGTTGGGGGCAGCTGTCACACAGCTGTCACATAGCTTGTTTAAATTTGCGTTCGTGGCGAAACGATCCACAAGCACTTTGAACCGAAGGAAAGAAGAGATGACAACCACAGCTACTACCAAAGCCTGCACGATCGCAGGGCGGATCTTGAGCATCCTGACCGTTACCGCTGCAGCTTGGGGTGCCCCAGCCTGGGCCCAGCAAGAAGCGACCGGTGCCGGTGCCAGCTTTCCTGCGCCGCTGTACTCAAAATGGGCGGCCGATTACCACAAGGCCACGGGCGTGAAAATCAACTACCAGTCGGTCGGCTCCAGTGCGGGTATCAAGCAGATTGAGGCCAAGACGGTGGATTTTGGTGCCTCGGACGAGCCCCTTAAAGATGCCGATTTGCAGGCCAAGGGGCTGGTGCAGTTTCCCACCGTGATCGGTGGCATCGTGCCGGTGGTGAATATCAAGGGTATTAAGCCCGGCGAGCTCAAGCTCACGGGCCAGGTGTTGGGCGATATCTATTTGGGCAAAATCACCCAATGGGACGATCCTGCCATCGTTGCGCTCAATCCTGGTGTGGCCCTGCCCAGTGCCAAGATCAGCCCGGTGCGCCGTGCCGATGGCTCGGGCACGACCTTTGGGTTTACCAACTACCTCTCGAAAGTGAACGCCGAGTGGAAAGAAAAAGTCGGTGAAGGCAAGGCCGTGAACTGGCCGACCGGTGCCGGGGGCAAGGGCAACGAGGGGGTGGCTGCCTTTGTGGGGCGCTTGGCCAACTCGATTGGCTATGTGGAGTACGCCTACGTCAAGCAAAACAAGCTGACGTATGCCCAGCTGCAAAACCAGGATGGGAAATATGTGTCGCCCAGCGAAGACTCATTCAAGGCCGCTGCGGCCGGTGCCAACTGGAGCCAGAGCTTCTACCAAATTCTGACCAATCAGCCCGGTCAGGCCGCGTGGCCCATTACCAGCGCCACCTTCATCCTGATGCACAAGGCCCAAGACAAGCCGGCCCAGGCCCAGGCTTCGCTCAAGTTCTTTGAGTGGGCGTATAAGTCGGGCGATCAGACCGCTTCGGGTTTGGATTACGTGCCCATGCCGGACAACGTCAAAGACGTGATTTTCAAATCCTGGGGCGGTATCCAGGACACTGCTGGCAAAAGCATTAACCTGCAGTAAGCCGTAAGTAGTTGGCAGCCGTGCCCGGTGTGCTGTGTGCATCGGGCCGCTGCTTTGTTTGACTGTGAGTAATCCTCTCCATGCCAACCTTATCCAGTTCATCACCTCCTGCCGCCGCCCACGCTGCGCCTCCTGTGCCGCCACGCACGCCCCTTCTGTCGGGCCGCATAGCGGATCGTTTGTTTGCAGGCATGGCCCATGCTGCAGCACTGCTTACGCTGGGCCTGTTGCTGGCCATCATGGTGACCTTGTTGGTCGGTGCCTGGCCGGCCATCAGCCACTACGGGCTGGGATTTTTCACCAGCAGTGTCTGGGATCCGGTGCAGGATGAGTACGGCGGTCTGGTCATGATTTACGGCACCTTGGCCACCTCGTTGATTGCCTTGGTGATTGCGGTGCCGGTCAGTTTTGGCATTGCCCTGTTTTTGACGGAGCTGTCGCCCGCCTGGCTCAAGCGCCCCTTGGGCACGGCGGTGGAGCTGCTGGCGGCCGTGCCCTCCATCGTCTATGGCATGTGGGGCTTGATGGTGTTTGGCCCGGTGCTGGCGCAATATGTGCAGCAACCCCTGCAATCGTGGTTTGAGGGCGTGCCTTATCTGGAGGCCTTTGTCTCGGGCCCCCCGGTGGGCATTGGTATTTTGGCGGCCGGAATTATTCTGGCCATCATGATCATCCCCTTCATCGCTTCGGTGATGCGCGATGTGTTTGAGGTGACCCCGGCGCTGCTCAAAGAGTCGGCCTACGGCCTGGGGGCCACCACCTGGGAGGTGGTCTGGAAGGTGGTGCTGCCGTACACCAAGACGGGGGTGCTGGGCGGCATCATGCTGGGCCTGGGCCGCGCCCTGGGCGAGACCATGGCGGTGACCTTTGTGATTGGCAACATGAACCAGTTGAATTCGCTGTCGGTGTTTGAGGCGGCCAACAGCATCACCTCGGCCCTGGCCAACGAGTTTGCAGAGGCGGGCGAGGGCTTGCACCAGGCCTCTTTGATCTATCTGGGGCTGGCGCTGTTTTTCATCACCTTTGTGGTGCTGGCACTGTCCAAGCTGCTGCTAAGCCGCTTGCAAAAATCGGAAGGGGCAAAAACATGAGCACGACGACTTCCAGCAACCTGCTGCAGACGGCTGCGCAGGCCCAGGCACGCCAGGCCAAGTACCAGCAGCGCAAGCGCCTCAACCAGCTGGCCCTGACCTTGTCGATGGCCGCCATGCTGTTTGGTGTGTTCTGGCTGATCTGGATTTTGTGGGAAACCATTCGCCTGGGCGTGGGCGGTTTGAGCCTGGCCTTGTTTACCGAAATGACCCCACCGCCCAACGATGCCGGGGGGCTGGCCAACGCCATTTTTGGCTCGTTGGTGCTGGTGGCCATGGCCACGTTGGTGGGCACGCCGATTGGTGTGCTGGCCGGGGTGTACCTGGCCGAATATGGCCGCCAGGGGGTGCTGGCCAGTACCACGCGGTTTGTGAATGACATTTTGCTGTCGGCCCCGTCGATCGTGATTGGCCTGTTTGTGTACACCATGGTGGTGGCGCAATTTCGCAGCTTTTCGGCCTGGGCGGGCATTGTGGCGCTGGCGCTCATCGTGATTCCGGTGGTCATTCGCACCACCGAGAACATGCTGATTTTGGTGCCTGCCAGCCTGCGCGAGGCGGCCTATGCCCTGGGCACGCCCAAGTGGAAAGTCATCATCATGGTGACCTTGCGGGCGGCCCGCGCCGGTGTGATCACCGGCGTGCTGCTGGCCGTGGCGCGGATTGCTGGCGAGACGGCGCCGCTGCTGTTTACGGCGCTGAACAACCAGTTCTGGAATTCTGACCTGAGCAAGCCCATGGCCAGCCTGCCGGTGACCATCTTCAAATTTGCCATGAGCCCCTATGAAAACTGGCAACAACTGGCCTGGGCCGGGGTGTTTTTGATCACGGTGGCGGTGTTGGCCCTGAATATCTTGGCGCGTTTCATTACCCGCCAAAAATAACGTGCGTTTTTTGAGAGAACTATGACTGCAAGCACTCCTTCTGTTTCTCCCGTCTGCGGCAACGTCAAGATGGCGGTGCGTGACTTGAACTTTTACTACGGCAAGTTTCACGCGCTGAAAAACATCAATCTGGACATTCCAGAAAAAAAAGTCACCGCCTTTATCGGCCCCTCGGGCTGTGGCAAATCGACCTTGCTGCGCACCTTCAACCGCATGTTTGAGCTCTACCCCGAGCAGCGGGCCGAAGGGCAAATCCTGCTCGATGGCGATAACTTGCTCACCAGCAAACAAGATGTGGCGTTGATCCGTGCCAAGGTGGGCATGGTGTTCCAAAAGCCCACGCCGTTCCCCATGTCCATCTACGACAACATCGCTTTTGGCGTGAAGCTGTTTGAGAATTTGAGCGCTTCCGAAATGGACGACCGCGTGGAATGGGCGCTGAAAAAAGCAGCCCTGTGGAAAGAGGTCAAAGACAAGCTGCAGCAAAGCGGCTCGGGCCTGTCCGGTGGTCAGCAGCAGCGCCTGTGCATTGCGCGGGGCATTGCCATCAAGCCCGAAGTGCTGCTGCTCGATGAGCCGTGCTCGGCGCTGGATCCGATCTCGACGGCCAAGATTGAAGAGCTGATTGCCGAGCTCAAAAACGACTACACCGTCGTCATCGTGACCCACAACATGCAGCAAGCCGCACGCTGCAGCGACTACACCGCCTACATGTACCTGGGCGACCTGATGGAGTTTGGCGAGACAGAGCAGATGTTCTTCAAACCCCAGCGCAAAGAGACCGAAGACTACATCACGGGCCGTTTCGGCTGAGGAGCACGCTATGACAGAAAAACACCTTTCCAGCCAATTTGATGCCGAACTCAACCGCGTCTCGGCCCGCGTCATGGAACTGGGCGGGCTGGTCGAAGCGCAGCTGCGCACCGCCGTGCAGGCTTTGACCAGCTTCAGCACCGAGGCCGTCAATCAAGTGGTGGCCACCGAAAAGCGCGTGAATGCGCTGGAAGTGGAGATTGACTATGACCTGTCCACCATCATCGCGCGGCGCCAGCCCACGGCGCGGGACTTGCGCCTGCTGATTGCCTTCTCCAAGGCCACGGCCAACCTGGAGCGCATGGGCGACGAGGCCCACAAAATGGCCCGCATGGTGCAATCGATCATTGACAGCGGTACGGCGCTGCGGGCCTTGCCCTCTGGTGATTTGCGCGTGGCGGCAGAAATGGCCTCGGAGCTGCTGCGCAAAACGCTGGATGCATTTGCCCGACTGGACACCGGCGCGGCGCTGAGCATTTTGAAAGAGGACGATCGGATTGATACCGAGTTCGACAGCTTTGTGCGCACGCTCATCACGTACATGATGGAAGACCCGCGCAAAATCTCTGCCAGCTTGGATTTGCTGTTTCTGGCCAAGGCCATCGAGCGCATTGGCGACCACAGCAAAAATATCGCCGAGCAGGTGATTTACCTGGTCGAGGGCAAAGACGTGCGCCACCAAAGCGTGGAGCAGATTGTGTCCATGCTGCAAACACCCCCCCGCCCATGAAGAAGTTGCCCCAGGTGTTGATCGTGGAGGATGAGCCTGCGATCGCTGAACTGATTGCCATCAACCTGCGCCACCATGGTTTTACCCCCGTGTGCGCCGAGGACGGCCCTAAGGCCCAAACAGCGCTGGACGCGTGCGTGCCCGACCTGATCGTGCTGGACTGGATGCTGCCTGGCGGCAAAAGTGGCCTGGAGCTGGCCCGGCATTGGCGCAGCCAGCCGCGCACCAAGCAAGTGCCCATCCTGATGCTCACGGCCCGCAGCGATGAGCCGGACAAAATCGCCGGTCTGGATGCCGGGGCCGATGACTACATTACCAAGCCCTTTTCGGTGCAAGAGCTGCTGGCGCGCATCCGCGCCGTGCTGCGCCGGCGCGACCCGCTCAGCCTGGGGCAAGTGCTGCAGGTGGGGCAGCTGCGGATGGATGGTGCCACGCACCAGGTCAGCTACCAGGGCGAGGTGCTCAAGCTGGGGCCCATGGAGTTCAAATTGCTCAGCTACTTCATGCGCCACCCCGAGCGCGTACACAGCCGCAGCCAGTTGCTGGACCAGGTCTGGGGCGATGATGTGTATGTGGAAGAGCGCACGGTGGACGTTCACATCAAACGCCTGCGCCAAGCCTTGGGCAGTGGTGGCGGCGGTGGTGGCGGCGGTGCCATGTTGCAAACGGTGCGCGGGGCGGGCTACCGCCTGAGCGCCGATCTGTGATGGGCGTGCTGTGGCAGCGCTGGCTGCTGTTGCTGCTGGCGCAGGCAGCTGCTGGCAGCTTGGGCGGCTGGCTGGCCGGGTGGCCCGGTGCCCTGGTGGCCGTGCTGGTGGGCAGTTGGCTGTGGCTGTGGGCCGATTGCTGGCAGGCCCATAAACTGCGGCGCTGGCTGCAATCGGGCAGCGTGGCCAATCTGCCGCCGCTGCGGGGGCTGTGGGCGGTGCTGGGGGCCTCGGCCCGGCGCTGGCTGCAGGCCAAAGAAAAATCTGTGCAGGCCGCCGAGGTGCGTGTGCAAGGCGTGCTGCATGCCTTTCATGCCAGCCCCAATGGGGTGATTTTGCTGGACGAGCAGGGCCAGATCGAGTGGTGCAACCGCATGGCGCAAACCCACTTTGGCCTGCAAGACCCGCGCGACCTGGGCCAAAAACTGGGGTACTTGGTGCGCGATCCGGCCCTGCTGGCGTATTGGCAAGCGCATGATTTCTCTGAGTCGCTGAGCATGGACGGCAGCCAGGGCGCACGCCTATCGGTGCGTGTTTTTCCTTACGGCAAAGGCAAGCATTTGCTGCTGGCCCAGGATGTCACCGCACTGGAACAGGCCGAGGCCATGCGCCGCGAATTTGTCGCCAACGTCTCGCACGAAATTCGCACCCCGCTGACGGTGCTGATCGGTTTTGTCGAAACCCTGCAAACCCTGGAGCTGCCAGCCGAGCAGCGCCAGCGCTACCTGCACCTCATGGGCCAGCAAGCACAGCGCATGCACCATCTGGTGCAGGATTTGCTCACCCTCTCGCGCCTGGAAGGCAGCCCTTTGCCGGGGTACGACCAAGGGATGGCGGTGGCAGACATTCTGGAGCAATGCGAGGTCGAGGCCCGCGCCCTGTCGGCGCTACTGGGCCAGGGCGGTCAAAGCGCACACCAGTTGGAATTTCCGCCCGCCCATGCCCCCGGCATGGACAAGCAACTGCTGGGCGCACCGGTCGAGCTGGTCAGCGCCTTCTCCAACCTCATCACCAACGCCCTGCGCTACACCCCCGCAGGCGGGCGGGTGCAAGTGCTGTGGCAGCCCCAGCCCGATGGCAGCGCCTGCCTGCAAGTGCGCGACAGTGGCCCCGGCATTGCCCCAGACCACTTGGCGCGGCTGACCGAGCGCTTCTACCGCATCGACCGCAGCCGCTCGCGCGAAACCGGCGGCACCGGCCTGGGCCTGGCCATCGTCAAACACGCCCTGCAACGCCACGGGGCGCAGCTGCACATTGACAGCCAGCTGGGCCAAGGCAGCACCTTTACCGTGCATTTCCCGGCGCGGCGGGTTCAGGGAAAGCTTCAGGAGTGATATCAATAGTATTGCTGCATCCGCTTTTAAATAAATGGTTTCAAGAGTTTTTGTTCTAAAAATCATTTATTTAAAAGCGGATACAGCTATCTTTTTTATAAAGATTTGTTTTTCAACGTCACGCATTTGTCACACAGCGTCGGCAGACTGGCAGGCTTGTAACCACTGCTGCTGACCTTGTATGACGCAAATGCTTTCTCTGGACGCTCACCCTGAGGTTGTCACCCCCGCTGCTGCCAGCGCCAATGGCGCACCCCCTGCGCCGGTGTTGCTGGCCGTGGATGCCAATGCCATTGTGCTGGCGGGGCCTGATCCGCACGCCCAGGCGCAAGAAGCCATCGCCCTGGCCGCTGAATTGGCGCACGCGGTGCCTGCGCCGCAAGTGGGCATGGGGCCAGCATTGCCGCTGCTGGACCGCGATTTGAGCATTCTGGCCTTTAACGAACGGGTGCTGAGCTGGGCTGAGCGCAAGGATGTGCCCCTGCTGGAACGTCTGCGCTACCTGTGCATCGTCTCGTCCAACCTGGATGAGTGGTTTGAGGTGCGCAGCGCCCCGCATGTTGCGGTGGCCCAGACTGGCGAAGAGCGCGATAGCTACACCCGCACCCACTTTGCGGCGCTGATGGACAAGGCGCAGGCGCTGGTGGCGCAGCAATACCAGATTTATAACCAGGCGCTGATTCCGGCCTTTCACACCCACGGCATCCGTTTGATTTCGCATGGTGAGCGCAATGCCGCCCAGCGCCGCTGGGTGCATGAATACTTTCTGCGCGAGGTGCAACCCCTGCTGGTGCCCGTGGGGCTGGATCCGTCCCACCCTTTCCCCCAGGTGGCGAACAAGGCGCTGAATTTCATCGTGCGCCTCGATGGTGTGGATGCCTTTGGCCGGGCCAATGAAGTGGCCATTGTGAAGGTGCCGCGTGCCTTGCCGCGCCTGATTCCCATGCCGCAGAAAATTGCGGGCAAACAGCGGCTGTTCGTCAGCATCTCCAGCATCGTGCGGGCGCATTTGGCCGAATTGTTTCCGGGCCGGGAGGTGACGGAGTTTTCCCAGTTTCGCGTGACGCGCAACTCGGATTTGGCGGTCGATGAGGAGGATGTGATCAACCTGCGCATGGCCTTGCGCCAGGGCTTGCACCACCGCCATTACGGGCAGGCTGTGCGCCTGGAGGTATCGGCCTCGTGCTCGGCGGTCTTGGCCAATGTGCTGCTGCAGCAGCATGGACTGCCGCAGCAGGCGCTGTTTCGCGTCAAAGGCCCGGTGAACCTGGTGCGCCAGATGCAGTTGATTGATTTGGTGGACGATCCGGCCCTGCTGTTCTCCCCTTGGAAGCCGGCCTGGCCGCGCCAGCTGGTGGCGGGGCGCTCGGTGATGGAGCAGATGCGCAAGGGCGATGTGCTGATTCACCAGCCGTTCGAGGATTTTGATGCTGTGCTGGAGCTGCTGCGCGAGGCGGTGAACGACCCGCAGGTGCTGGCCATCAAGCAGACCATTTACCGCACCGGTTCCGACTCTGAAATCATGCGCCTGCTGGCCGAGGCCGTGGGCCGGGGCAAGGAGGTGCTGGCCGTGCTGGAGCTTAAGGCCCGCTTTGACGAAGAGGCCAACATCAATTGGGCCGAAAAGCTCGAGTCGCTGGGCGTGCAGGTGGTGTACGGCGTGGTGGGCTTGAAGACGCACGCCAAAATGCTGCTTATCACCCGCCGCGACAAGCGCACCGGCCAGCTGCAGCGCTATGGCCACCTGTCCACCGGCAACTACAACGCCCGCAGCGCCCGGCTTTATACCGACCTGAGCCATTTGACCTGCGATGCCGCCATCACCGAAGACATGGATGCGGTGTTCCGCCACCTTTCCAGCCACAACCGCTTGCCTACCTTGCAACAGTTGGTGATGGCCCCTTTTCACCTGCACAGCCACATGCTGGAGCGGATTGGCCAGGCCGCCAGCGCAGCCGCCAAGGGCAAGGATGCCCGGATTGTGCTGAAGATGAATGCGCTGACCGATGAGGTGTTGATTGCCGCCCTGATTGATGCGGGTGCCCTGGGTGTGCAGATTGACCTGATCGTGCGCGGCGCTTGCATGTTGCCTGCGCAGGTGCCGGGCCGCACAGAGAATATCCGCGTGCGCTCGGTGATTGGTCGCTTTTTGGAGCACACCCGGGTTTTTTACTTTGCCTGGGGCACGCACGAGGAGGTGTACCTGTCCAGCGCCGACTGGATGCACCGCAACATGCTGCGCCGTGTCGAGTTGGCTTGGCCGGTGCACCAGCGCAAACTGCGCCAGCGCATCATCGACGAATGCCTGGCCGACTACCTGCACGATGACCGCAATGCCTGGCAGCTGCAAAGCGATGGCCGTTACCAGCCCCCGATGCGCCCCAGCGCAGGCTTTGGCGCACAGAATATGCTGATGAAAAACTACGGTGGCGCGGCCTCAGCCCGTCAATGAAGCCACGCCTTTGCAAGGCGACCCACACATAAAAAAGCCCGGGGTGGGAGCCCCGGGCTTTGTGCCATGGTCAATTTTTAGCACTTACCCATGCGGATCAGTGCTTGGCATTTTTGAGCAGGAAATCGAGCACTATCTTCTGCTCGTCGTCATTCAGGCCCGCCCGCTGGAACATGCTGGGGGTGATGCCCAGCCATTGCTTTTCGGTGAACTGGCCTGGGTCGCGTGGGCCGTGGCACACCGAGCAGCGTTGGTAGTAGATTTTTTCCGCTGGCGACAAGGATGCGGTGGCTTTTTCCCGCAGCACAGAGGCGCGATCGAGCTGGAAAAACGCATCGTCAAACTTGATGTCGCTCTTGGTGATCTTGGGCGGGTCAAAGGCTTTGGTGCCGCCCGGATCGGCATCGGTGCATTTGCGGATGGAGGCGATGCAGGTGTTGGCGGTGGTGGCCTGCGTCAGACCGCTGGAGCCACGGCTGGAGGTCAGAAAATTGACCAGGCCATTGTTGCAGCGTCCCTTGCTGTCCAGCTGCGGCCAGGCCCCTTCGTACAGGCTGACCACGCCGGGCATGATCTTGTCGGACACCCGTGCCCCGACCACCAACGCGCCCCGTGCGTTGTGCAGCTCGACCAGATCGCCATCGCGAATGCCGTTGGCCTTGGCATCCTGCACGCTGATGGTCAGCGGCTCGCGCGTTTGCACGGTGTAGCGCTTGCGCAGTTTTTCAGAGTTGTTCAGCTGCGAGTGCAGCCGCCAGTAGGGGTGGGGGCTGACCACATGCACCTGGCCCTTTTTGGCGTTGCCCAGGTACTCGCCTGGCTCTTGCCAGGTAGGCATGGGGGGCATATCGGGGATGTCCATCTTGGCGATGGTGGTGGAATACATCTCGACCTTGCCGCTGTGGGTGTGCAGTGGGTTCTTTTCGGGGTCGGCGCGAAAGTCGCCATGGCGCACCCACTTGTGTGCCTCGGGCGGCACAGGAATGCGTGCCATGCCATCGGCCCAGAACTTCTCGAACGGGGTGTGTTTGGAGGCAGTGCTGGCCGCGTAGGCATCCTTGACGTAGTCCATGGGGGTCTTGCCCTCGGTGAAGGCATATTCCACCCCAAACAGCTCAGCCAGGCGGCGGAAGATTTCAAAATCATCCAGCGCATCGTGCTGCGGCGCGACGACTTGCTTCATTGCATACACCTTGTCGATGCTGTAGGTGCCTGCTGAGCTGATGTCGTTGCGCTCTAACGTGGTGGTGGCACCCAGCACGATGTCGGCCCAGCGCGCCGAGCCGTTCCACCAGGGTTCGTGGCAGATGACGGTGTCCACGTTGTGCATGGCACGTGCCAGCTCGTTGAGGTCTTGCTGGTGCGAGAACACGTTGTTGCCCGCGTTGTAGATCAGCTTGACCAGCGGGAAGGTGTAGGTGCTGCCGTTGTAGGTGAACTCTTTGCCGGGGTTGAGCAACATCTCGCTGATGCGTGAGGCCGGGCAGATCTTCTTGACCGGGTTGCGCCCTTGCGACATACCCGTGGGCGCGGTGCCCCCCGATTGCGCGGTGCCACCGCCGCCGTAGTGCCAGCTAAAGCCCACGCCCTGGCCGGGCAGGCCGATGTTGCCCAGGATGCAGGCGAAATTGACGATGGCCCAGTACGGCATCTCGCCATGGTGGGCCCGCTGAATGGCCCAGGAGGCGCACAGCTGGGTGCGCTTGGAGGCCATCAACTCAGCCAGCGCGCGGATCTTGGCGGCGGGAATGCCAGTGATTTTTTCGGCCCACTCGGGGGTTTTGGGGGCGCTGCCGTCCTTGCCTTCCAAGTGGGCGCGGTACTTGTCAAAGCCCACGGTGTACTTGTCGATGAAGGCCTGGTTGTGTTTGTTTTGGCTGAGCAGGTGGTAGCCCATGGCCATGAACAGGGCAGTGTCGGTGTTGGGGACGATGCGCACCCACTCCGAGCCCATTTTTTCGTCGGTAGTGGTCACCTGCGGGTTGATCGAGATGAACTGGCAGCCGGCCTGTTTGATGGCATCCCAGCCCGAGTACATCTCGTGGTCGCACACCGTGTACTCAATGCGGTTGTTCTTGTCGGGGTCGCAGCCGATGAACACCACCAGCTCGGTGTTGTCGCGCAGCTGCTCCCAGGCGGTTTGGGGCGAGTACACCTCCATGTCGCCAATCACCATGGGCAAAAGAATCTGCCCCGCGCCCGCAGAGTAGTCGCCCGTGGTGACGGAGGAGCCGCCCAGCAGGTTGAAAAAGCGCCCCTGCAGCACGTTGGGGCGGAAGATGCCCGCGTGCGACCAGCCGCCATAGGAGCTGGAGAAGCAGCCTTCGTTGCCGTATTTTTCAATGGTGTCCAAGATGGCCTTGGCCGTCAGACCCAGGGCCGTCTCCCAGCTCACTTGTACCCACTCATCCTTGCCGCGCAGCTCGGGCTTGTTGCTGCCTTTGCGCCCGTTTTGTTCCCACTCTAGGTAAGACTTGCGCACCATGGCGCCAACAACGCGGGTTTTGTCGTAGGTGCGGTCCAGCACACCTTCGGTCAGCATGGCCGTGGGCATTTTGTCGCTGGCCTGGGCCTCGATCTTGACGATACGGCCTTTTTCGACGGTGGCCAGCAAGGGGCCGTAGTGGGTGGCGTGGGGCACCACACCGCTGAAGGACTTTAAGGCCGCCAACTGTGCGTTGGCATCCAATTCGGTGGCGGCCAGCGCCTGTGCGATTGGGGAGAGTTTGAGGCCATACGCCATGGCACCGAACATGCCAGCTGCGCCCGCTCCCATCCATTGCCGTCGTGTGAAATGCATAGTTCACTCCTAGTTAAATTGCCTGTCCATTAAGCAGTAAATCCATGCGGTCAGCAAGGGTGAAAGCAGAATTTTTTGGCTACTGCAGCTTTTCATGGCAGGCGTTTTAATTCCAGGCTCCAGGGGGTCTTGCTCCAGGCCAAAACTTCTTGCTCCAGCAGGCGGGCCGACTGGGGGTAGGCGCTGGCCCAGGCGTGGGTGATTTGCAATTGGCAGGCGGTGTTTTTGCTGTCGTAACTGAGCGTCAGGCCGGTCAGCTCGGGGGTACGCCGGGCATGGCACAGCTGGGTGGCCAGGCGCAGCGCCATCAGGGGCAGGGCCAGTTCGGGGACGGCAATGGCCGCATCCAGCTTGCGCAGCTTGCCCTGGTGGCCCAGCACCAGTTGGCTGATGCGTTGGCGCAGGGCATCGCTCCAGGTGGCGTGGGCGCAGTGCCGCAGGATGTAGGCCCCGTGGTGGTGGTAGTCGTTCAAGGCCACGCACATGCCCACCTCGTGCAGCAAGGCGGCGATGCGCAGGGCATCGTGGGCGGTATCGCCCGCCTCGGCAGGGCACAGGCTGGCCCACAGGGTGGTGGCAACGTGGTGAACGCGCTCGGCCTGGGCGGTGTCGATGCCAAAGTCTTGTTGCAGGGCGAGGATTTCGGCAGCCTCTTTGTCCGCGGGCGGCTCATGCTCCAGCAGATCGTGCAGCAGGCCTTGGCGCAGGGCACCGTGGGTGACTTCCAGCTCGGTAATGTTCAGCTGCTCCACCACGGCCAGCATGACGCTG
This sequence comes from Comamonas denitrificans, assembly GCF_042654745.1. Lineage (NCBI taxonomy): Bacteria > Pseudomonadati > Pseudomonadota > Betaproteobacteria > Burkholderiales > Comamonadaceae > Comamonas > Comamonas denitrificans. The sequence goes on along the minus strand of NZ_JBHSEY010000057.1, from coordinate 13,530 downwards.
ATGCCGCCGGCCAGCACCGGGCGGCGCTCTTCCTTGAGGGCCGGCAGGCGCAGCTGGTCAATGTGGCCCGCTTGCAGCAGCAGCGTTTTCAGGTGGTACAGCTTGTGTGGGGTGATAACGTGGCCGTCCATCCCCAGGGCGGTGAGGATATCCCCCAGCGCATGGGCCGTGCCCGATGAGGCGTAGGCGCAATCCCAGGCGGTGCTGGGATAGTCTGTGCTGGCCGCGGCCAGTGTGCTTTGCGCCGCCGAGATGGCTGCCGCAAAGCGGGCTTTGTCCAGCACCCCATCGGCAAAGAACAGGCCGCTCCACGACACGCTGCCCAGCGGGAACGATGCGCATTGCAGCGCCTGGCTGTGCTGGCCAAGGGTGATTTCGGTGGAACGCCCGCCAATGTCGATCACCAACCGGCGCTGCTGGCTGGGCGCAAGGACGCTGGCCACGCCCCGGTAGATCAGCCGGGCTTCTTCCTCGCCTGGGATGATGGTGATGGGAAAGCCCAGCAGCTCGCTGCCGCGCTCGATGAATTCGGCCCGGTTGCGTGCTTCGCGCAGGGTTTGCGTGGCCACGGCGCAGACCTGGGCCGGGGCAAAGCCGGTCAGCCGCTCGCCAAACCGTGCCAGGCAGGCCCAGCCGCGCTCCATGGCCTCGCGCGTCAGTGCGTTTTGGGCGTTCAGGCCGCCGCCCAGGCGCACCATTTCCTTGAGGTATTCCACGCGCTCGATGCGCTGGTGCGAGCCGATGCGGCCAATTTCCAGCCGAAAGCTGTTTGAGCCCAGGTCTACGGCGGCCAGCAGGGATTCAGGGGCCATGGGGGTATCGATCCTATTATCAGAGTCCAAAGGGGGGTGTGCGAATCAACCGCCCAGTGTGGAAAGGCTATGTGACAACGGTGTGACAGCGCGGTGCTGCAAGCACTGTGTTGGCGTTTAGAACGTGTTCACGATCTCCTCATTCGAGATCATGAACACGTTCTTATGCGGCAGTCGGTGTGCCTTGGGTCGTGCAGAAGTCCTGGCGCTGGGCGGTAAACACCCGCCGAACAATAAATACAAAAATAATAGCTACTACCGCAAGTGATAATGAGGTTGCAACCCAAAAAGGCGTTGGTATCTTTTGCCAATCAGCGGAAGTAGCTCTGTTTATGTAGGCAAGCCAATACCCACCCCCGAGGCCACCGCCCCACAGCAAGGTGCAGTAAACGAGCAGCGGTGCCAGCGTCACGCGCCAGCTGCGCAGCACAAAAATGCACACGCATTGCACGTTGTCCGCCACCTGGTACAGCGCCACCCACAGCAATAGCGAGGCCGTGAGGGCCATCACAGCAGCATCGCCCGTATACACCTGGGGCAGCCAGTGGCGCGTGAGCAGCATGGCAGCGCACAGCACGATGCCGCAGGCCAGGGCCAGGCGCACGCCCAGCCAGGCGACCTGCTGGGCGCGCAGCTCCTGCCCCTGGCCGCGCCACCAGCTGGCGCGGGCGCTGACGGCAATGCCCAGCGACAGCGGCAGCATGTAGCACAGCGCGCCCAGGTTGGCGGCAATCTGGTGGCTGGCGGCGGCCAGTGTGCCCTGGCGTGCCACAAACAGCGCCACCAGGGTGAACGAGGTCACCTCCACCCCAATCGCCAGCCCGGCCGGGATGCCCAGGCGCAAAAACTCGCGCAGGCGCGGCCAGTCGGGCGCTTCCAGGCGTTGCCACAGGCGCAGCGGGCGGTAAAACCCCTGGGTGCGCATTAGCACCACCGCGGCGATGGCGATGGCGTAATCGACCAGCAGCGTGGCCCAGGCGCAGCCGGCGGCCCCTTGCGGCGCGATGCCCCAGCCGCCAAAGGTAAACCAGATGGACAGCGGCACCTTCAGCACCAGGGCCCCCACCTGAATCCAGGTGACCAGCTGCGGGCGGCCCAGCGCTTGGTTGAGCGTGGTGTACAGGCGAAAGAACAGCGCCGAGGGCAGCGCCCAGCCGACGATGATGAGGTAATCGCGCACGCTTTCGCGCATTGCATCGGGCACCTCGGTCAGGCGCAGCAGTGGCTCGGGGAACAGCAGCACGCCCATGCCCAGCACACTGGCGGCTGCGGCCAGGTACAGCGACTGGCGAAACGATTGCCCGATGGCCGCCGTCTCGCCGCGCCCGTGCTGCTCGGCCCAGACCGGCAGCAGCGCCTGCAGCACGCCCATGAGCGAGACATAGACGCTGACGAACACGGCCGAGGCCACGGACAGGGCGGCCAGCGCATCGGCAGAAAAGCGCCCGGCCACGATGGTGTCGGTCACGCCAAAGGCCATCACGGCCAGTTGGCCCGCCAGCACGGTCACGGCATGGCGGGCGATGACAGAAATATCAGACATAGAAAAAGGCCGATCAGGGATTGCGCCGTTGCAGCACCAGCCACTGGTCGTCCCGGTTGGTGGGGCGCAGCACATTGCGCACCGGCAGCCATTGCGCTGCGTAGGCGTTGCTGCTGGCCTGCCATTCATCAGGGTTGGCGGTAATGAGCCAATCGCATTGCGCCGCAGCGCTGGCAGTGGGCACGATGCTCCAGTCGGTGTGCCAGCGCAAAGCACCCACTTGGGCAATGCTCAAACCCCAGGTCTGCACACAACCGGGTTGGGCAGGCAGGGTGTTTTGCAAGCGGGCAATGTGCGGGGCGTAGCTGCGGCCATAGTCCAGCATGGGCAGCCACAGCGTCATCAGCAGCACCCAGCCCAGCACCGTTCCCCCGGCGGGCAGGGCCAGGCTTTTCCAAATGGCCGCGCGGTGGCGGCGGGTGCGCCAGGCCACCAGCAGCAACCAGGCGGCGCTAGCCATCAAGGCCATGGCCAAGGCGAACGGCTCAAAAGGCGGCTGGTAGCCATCGGACAAGCGGGCTACGTTGGCGGCGGGCTTGGCGGGCCAGCCCGTTTGCACCGATAGCCATACCACCCAGATGGTCAGGGCGCTGACCGTAAAGAAAATCAGTGTCAGCCAGTCAATGAGCGCTCCCAGGCTGCGGCGCAGCGTGGGCAGAGCAAAAGCGGCCACAGCGGCAATGGCCGGTAGCGTCAGCAGCAGCGCACCATCGCGATCCTCATTGAGCAGCATGGCCGCCAAGGTAGCAATCCACAAACCCAGCGGAATCGTTAGATGCGGTTGCTGCAAAGGTTGGGCCAATTGCCGCCGCCAGCGCCACAACGTCCACAGTGCCAAGGGCCAAGCGGGCCAGCTGAACCAGGTCAGCAAACGCGCCAAACTGGCCCAATCGCGCTGGAGGGGGGCGCTCCAATGCCACAGGTTGAGCTGCTTGCTCAAGGTAAACGTACATACCAGCGCCAAGGCCCACCAGGCCATCCAGGTAAAGCGCTGGGGCAGCTTGGGTGTTTGGATGCCTGCTAGGCCGGCAATGACCAAACTGACCAGTGCCATCGCCAATTCTGGGGCACCGGCCAGGGCCAAAGCCTGGGGGGCCAGAAAAGCAGCGAACCCCGCGCGCAAGGGCTGCCAGCGCAGATTGCTGGCGGCGTAAAACAAGGCTGCCAAGGCGGCCAGCTGCACCAGGCGGTGGCTGGTTTCATGCCCCATTTGGGCCAAGCCCAGGCAGGCCAGCAGGGCCAGCAGGGCACCATCGGCCAGGGCGCAGGCGTAGTCTTTGGGGTGGGCTTCACCGCCAAAAGCAAAGCTGACGGGCTGGGCGCTGGGCATGCGGGCCAAGCCGTACACCGCTCTCCAGGTGCAGGCCAAGGCCAGTGCCAGCAGCCCCATAAAAGGCAGGCGTGCGACCCAATCGCTGCTCCAGCTTGCGGGCAGCCACTGGATGGCCCATGCGCCCAGCCAGTATTGGAGCAGGCCCGGATCGCTGGGCAGCAAGGGGCCCAATTGGGGTTGCAGCCAGTGGGTCTGCCCCTGGGCCAAGGCCCGCATCAGGGCAAAGGCCTGCATGTCCACCTCGCGCCAAGGCGCGCGCCCGACAAACCCTGCCAGGATGTAAACACCGCACAGCACCAACAGAATGCTGCGTGGAATGCGCCGCACAGCGCTTTGTGCAACGATGGCAGGGGTGGGCAGGGACATGGTCAGCAAGATGAGGGGAAGAATGGGCCAAAGAAAAAGGCAGCCAGGATGCCCGGCTGCCTTAGCGCATCACGCTTGGAAAAAATTATTTTTTGCCAAAGCGGTTGCGGAAGCGTTCCACACGGCCACCCATGTTGTCCACGGATTTTTGTGTGCCAGTGTAGAAGGGGTGCGATTCAGACGAAGTATCCAGCTTGAACAGGGGGTACTCTTTGCCTTCAAAGGTTTCTGTTTCTTTGGTGTTTACGCACGAGCGGGTCACAAATTTGAAACCGTTGGACAGGTCCACGAACAGCACTTCGCGGTAATTGGGGTGAATGCCTTCTTTCATGATCTTCCTTTAGCCAAGTGCGGTAGCCGCTCTGGGCGCTTGGCAACCCTTGCCAAACTCGATAACCCAAAATACTTGCCGCATAGAAAAGCCCGCGATTATATGAATAAAAATCAAAATTCTGCATGGGCCATGCAACACGTTCTGCGAACAGGCGCTTAGAACGTGTTCACGATCTCCTCGCGGGTGTGCAGTCGCGGCCTCGGGCGGTCTGCGGCGTTGCAAATCCTCGCCATAGCTAGCGCTATGTCTGTGGTTTGCGCCTTGCAGCCCATCCCGATCCGCATCCCGCACACCTTCGCGCAGAAATCGTGAACACGTTCTTAGCCGTCGTGCAAAGACATGGTGGTGTGGGCTTTGCTCAGGGCTTCGATGGTGCGCTCCAGAATTTGCAGGGCATTGACACCACAGGCGGCGGCCAATTGCGTGATTTTTTCGGCGTGCTGCTTGTCCTCGGCTTTGGCCAGTTCCAGCGGCGCTAAAAATTCGCTGGGCTGCCCCAGCAGGGCGTGGTGCAAAGCTTCGGGCAGCTGGGTTTGCTCCAGCAACTCGGCCATGGGCATGCCCATGAGCAAATCGAGCATGGAAAACAAGCCCAGAATGAACAGCGCATCTTTGTCTTTAGGGACTTTGCCCAGCCCCGCCAGGCTTTCCAGAAAGAAGGCGCGGGTGAGGGCTTGCTCGGTGAGCAAACGCTCTCGGAAGTTGGACTGCTTGATGTCAAACAGCAGCAGCGATAACCAGCGGAAGCAGCGCTCTCGGCCCAAAATCAGCAGCGCTTTATCAATCGTCAAAATCGGGTTTTGCAGGCCAATGGCGGGCGAGTTCAAGTAGCGCAGCAGCTTGAACGTCATGATCGGGTCGGCGGTAATTTGGTCGGCAATGACCTTGAGCTCTTCGTCGGTGCGCAGCAGGTTGAGCAGTTTGATGGCCAACATGCGGTTGATATCGCTCTTGGGTGGATGCCAGTTTTCCCGGCTGGTGACAAAGTTGCCAGTAAAAAAATCAAAGCCGCGCTCGAAGCACAAATTAAATTCGTCAAAGCTGTCCAGGTCATTGGCCAGCAAATGCAGTTTGCCTTGCTGCACCGTGCGGCGGCTGGTCAGCGCTTTGTGCAGGCCTTGAATTTCGCGACCATCAAAGCTGGCCGTTTCCAGTTGGATGTAGTTGGATCGCAGTGCCAGCGGGGCCAAGGTTTTTTGGTGGGTGACCAAGTCTTTTTTGCTGATTACCCAACCGTAGGCAAAACCATTTTTATCCAGCACCTTGAGCTGGGTGAGAATTTTTTCTGGCTCTAAGGGGTTGCTGCCTGGGCGCAGCATGAGCACCGTATTTTGGGGAGGCAGTTGCAAAATCAGTGGGTTGTCCAGCGATGCCGGGGTCAGATTGACAAAAGCCAACCGGTGCTCGAGCAAGCTGGCAATTCCTAAAGACGACAGGCTGCGCAAAAGCGCATCGTCATACGCGCGGTGCAACATGCCTTCGCGCCCTTGCAGGCGCGAGCGCAGTGCCTCTTGCAAATCAAAGATATAGCCGGCAATACGCTCTTTGCGATCCAGCACGGGCTCGCGGCAGACAAAAGAAGCGCTGGGAGAGTCGGTGTCTTTTACTATTGAGTTTGTAGCTTGTTGCGCTTTTCTATTCTTATTTTTATCGTTTTTTTCACCATTTTTTAATGGTGCTATTTCGTTGAGTGCTGCGAATTTTTTTTGGGTGTTGGCCGTAGCGGGTGCTGATTTTTTTTTGATGCCCAATAAACGACGGAAGAAATCAAGCATAAGAGATGCTCCTTGGTGAATAACCGTGTCTTTAACATCACGTTACGCTTGATTCTATGAAGTGTTGCTAGCGTTTAGTCAAACTAAATGAGGCTTGACGTTTTTTTAACCTCCACGGCGCATGGCTTCGAAGAATTCGGAGTTATTTTTTGTCTCTTTCATCTTCTTAATCATCAGCTCCATGGATTCGATTTCGTCCATGTTGTACATGAATTGGCGCAAGATGCGCGTTTTTTGCAGCACTTCGGGGGCCAGCAGCAACTCCTCGCGGCGGGTGCCGCTCTTGGACAGTTCGATGGCCGGAAAGACGCGCTTTTCGTACAGGCGGCGGCTCAGGTGCAGCTCGCTGTTGCCGGTGCCTTTGAATTCTTCAAAAATCACCTCGTCCATGCGGCTGCCCGTGTCGATCAGTGCGGTGGCGATGATGGTCAGGCTGCCACCTTCTTCCACATTGCGCGCCGCGCCAAAAAAGCGCTTGGGGCGGTGCAAAGCATTGGCATCGACACCGCCGGAGAGCACCTTGCCCGAGCTGGGAACGACGTTGTTATAAGCACGCGCCAGGCGGGTGATGGAGTCGAGCAAAACCACCACGTCTTTTTTCAGTTCGACCAGGCGCTTGGCGCGCTCAATCACCATTTCAGCGACGTGCACGTGGCGCGTGGCTGGCTCGTCAAAAGTCGAGGCAATGATTTCGCCGCGCACGGTGCGCTGCATTTCGGTCACTTCTTCGGGGCGCTCATCCACCAGCAGCACCATCAAGTGCACATCGGGATTGTTGGCGGTGATGGCATGGGCCATGTGCTGCATCATCACCGTCTTGCCGCTTTTGGGCGGGGCGACGATCAGCGCCCGCTGGCCGCGGCCAATGGGGGCAATGATGTCGATGATGCGGCCAGTGATGTTCTCCTCAGACTTAATGTCGCGTTCCAGGCGCATTTGCTCTTTGGGGAACAGCGGCGTGAGGTTTTCAAACAGCACCTTGTGCTTGTTGTGCTCGGGAGCGTTGCCATTGATTTTGTCCAGTTTGGTCAGGGCAAAGTAACGCTCACCGTCTTTGGGGATGCGTACTTCGCCTTCAACCATGTCCCCAGTGTGCAGGCTAAAGCGGCGCACTTGGCTGGGGCTGATGTAGATGTCGTCTGTGCTGGCGGTGTAGTTGGTATCGGGGCTGCGCAAAAAGCCAAAGCCATCGGGCAGGATTTCGAGTACCCCGTCGGCAAACACTTGTTCACCGGCTTTGGCGCGTTTTTTGATGATGGCGAACATCAGCTCTTGCTTGCGCATGCGGCCAATGTTTTCAATACCCAGTTCTTCGGCCTGTTTGGCCACTTCAGACACATGCAGTGCCTTGAGTTCATTCAAGTGCATGAAACATACTCCTTGGGCGGAGTGCAAAAAGGTGAGAGGGGGGAGGCGTAGCGCCGGTGAATATCCGCTTGGGATGCCAGCGATCGCATGTGGGTGTGGATGCTGGTGCTGCAGCGGTGGATCAGGCTGCAACAGCGCTCAATTATGACAGGAAATAAACAGGCCCACCTGTTTTTTAGCAGATGGGCCAAAAAGAAGAAACGGCTTTGCTGGGTTTTATGCCAGTTGCTGATCGATAAAGGCGGTCAGCTGCGCTTTGGATAAAGCCCCCACCTTGGTGGCAGCCAATTCACCGTTTTTAAACAGCATCAGTGTCGGAATGCCGCGAATGCCAAACTTGGCCGGCATCGCACGGTTTTCATCGACGTTCATCTTGGCGATCGACAGTTTGCCTTGGTAGGCCGTGGCCACTTCGTCCAAGATTGGGGCGATCATTTTGCAGGGGCCGCACCATTCGGCCCAAAAATCCACCAAAACCGTGCTGCCGGGTTGGAGCACATCGGCTTCAAAGCTGGCATCGGTAATGTGTTTGATGAGGTCGCTTGCCATGAATGTCATCCTTTGCTGAACTGGCCAAACCCGAACCACGTCGGGCAAGAAAATATTGGGCTTATTGTGACAGAAATCAATCCGCAGGCTGGCGTTGGGCGTGACCTCTTATGTAAGTGGCCGTGCTATCGCAAAAGCAAGGCCTGCGCTGGGGCTTGCCGCTGGCGCTATGCTGCGCCCCTTTTTTGGATTTGCTGCTTCTTTGAAATGGGTTTGGGGAATGACCACTGTTTTGCCAACGTTATCGTGTGAGGTGGCCATTGTGGGCGCCGGGCCTGCGGGTCTGATGGCGGCGCAGCGATTGGCCGAACAGGGGCGGCAAGTGCTCGTCCTGGATGGCAAAGCGACCGCCGGGCGCAAGTTTTTGCTCGCCGGTAAAGGCGGAATGAACCTGACGCATTCAGAGGACTTGGCCCATTTTGTCGCCCGGTATGGCTGCGCCAGTGCCTGGCTTGCGCCGTTGCTGCAAGACTTTGGGCCGAGCGCTTTGCGGGCTTGGGCACAGGATTTGGGCATTGCCACTTTTGTTGGCAGCTCTGGCCGGGTGTTTCCTAGCGATATGAAGGCGGCACCATTGTTGCGCACTTGGTTGGTGCGCCTGCGCAGTTTGGGCGTGCGCTTTGCCATGCGCCACCAGTGGCAGGGCTGGAACCACGCAGGGCAACCCTGCTTTGCCACTGCGCAAGGGACGCAGCCCGTGCAGGCCAATGCCTTGGTGCTGGCTTTGGGCGGCGGCAGTTGGCCGCAACTGGGCTCGGATGGCACCTGGCAAGCCTTGCTGGCGGGTCAAGGTGTTGCGGTGCAGCCACTGCAGCCGGCCAATTGTGGTTTTGATGTGCAAGGGCGCGATGGCCGTGGGTGGACGGATTTATTTGCCCAGCGCTTTGCCGGAGCGCCGCTCAAAAATGTGGCGATCTCTGTTGTCGCAGCCGATGGAGTCGTTTTGCAGCGACAAGGCGAGTTCGTCATTACCGCCACTGGCGTGGAGGGCAGCCTGATTTACGCGCTGGGTGCCAGCTTGCGGGATGCTTTGCAGCAGCAGGGGCAAGCCCAGTTTGCGCTGAATTTACTGCCCGGCTGGAGCACGGAAAAAATCCAGGCGGCCATTGCCCACCCCCGTGGCTCACGCAGTTTGAGCAGTCACCTGAAAAGCCGCTTGGGGCTGGATGGTGTGAAGCTGGCCCTGCTCTACGAACTGCTCAGTAAAGAACAAATGCACGACCCGATCGCCCTGGCCCAGGCCGTGCAAGCCCTGCCGATTGCCTTGCAAGCCCCACGTCCTTTGGCTGAGGCGATCAGCAGCGCTGGGGGTGTACAGTGCGATGCCGTCGATGCCGGCCTGATGCTCAAAGCCCTGCCCGGCGTGTTTTGCGCTGGTGAAATGCTCGATTGGGAAGCGCCCACCGGCGGTTACTTGCTCACCGCCTGCTTTGCCACTGGTGTGCGGGCGGCCCAAGGGGTGCAGGCGTATTTGCAAGGGCAGGGATAAAAAAACGCTGCGCAACCGAATGGTTCGCAGCGTTGATTGCAAGAATAAGGGTGACGAGCCTTGCTCCCGGCACTGGTTTCACGGTTAGGGCTGCTTGGTTCCCCACCTGACCCGGTTGGCCGCTTCCCCATGCGGGAAGGCCCGTCAGGGCGCGATTATAGACTGGTCGCTGTCCATGCAGACCGTAGAATCGGCGGCTATGTCTTATTTAGTGCTCGCTCGTAAATACCGTCCCCGCAACTTTTCCGAAATGGTGGGGCAGGAGCACGTCGTGCAGGCCCTGACCAATGCGCTGACGCAGCAGCGCCTGCACCATGCCTATATGTTCACTGGCACGCGTGGCGTGGGCAAGACCACGGTGTCGCGCATCCTGGCCAAGTCGCTCAACTGCACAGGTGCGGATGGGCAAGGCACGATCACCGCTACGCCTTGCGGTGTTTGCCCTGCGTGCACAGAAATTGATAGCGGACGCTTTCCCGACTATATCGAGCTGGACGCTGCCTCCAACCGCGGGGTGGACGAGGTGCAAAGCCTGCTGGAGCAAGCGGTGTACAAGCCGGTGCAGGGGCGCTTCAAGGTCTTCATGATCGACGAGGTGCATATGCTCACCAACACCGCGTTCAATGCCATGTTGAAAACGCTGGAAGAGCCGCCCGAGTACCTGAAATTTGTCCTAGCCACCACCGATCCGCAAAAAGTGCCCGTCACCGTGCTCTCGCGCTGCCTGCAGTTCAATTTGCGCCCTATGGCCGCGCAAACCGTGCTGGAGCATTTGCAGACCGTGCTGGCCCAAGAGGGCGTGGCCTTTGAGCAGCAAGCGCTGCGCCTGCTGGCCCAAGGGGCCCGAGGCTCGATGCGCGATGCGCTCAGCTTGACCGATCAGGCCATCGCCTTTGGCAGCGGGCAGCTGCAAGAGGCCACCGTGCGCCAGATGCTGGGCGCGGTCGATCGCAGCCATGTGTTTGCGCTGCTTCATGCCTTGGCCGCCGGCAATGGTCGCCAGCTGGTGGAGACGGTGGATGTTTTGCGCATCCACGGCATTTCTGCTGCCGGTACGCTGCAAGAGCTGGCCGCTTTGCTGCAGCGCATGGCCGTGCTGCAAGCCGTACCAGGGATGGAGCTGGACCCTTCCGACCCCGATGCCCCCGCGCTGCAAGCCTTGGCCACGGCCATGCCCGCCGATGAAATTCAGCTGTGCTACAGCATTGCGCTGCATGGCCAGCAAGAACTGGGGCTGGCCCCGGACGAATACGCCGGTTTGACCATGGTGCTGCTGCGCCCACTGGCCTTTAAAGCCCCGCAGACCGACACCGCGACCGCCGCGTTATCTGCTGCTGCGACGGCCTTGGCTGAAAAAAAAACAGCGGTTAAGCCCGTAGCGGTGCAGTCTGCTCCGGCTGCCCTGACAGCTGTCGCGCCATCGGCAGTGCCGCCCACGGTGCTGCCTGCGCCGCCAGTGCCAGAGGCCAAACCTGCCCCGGCATGGGAGCCGCCGCACAGTGCAGCCAATCAGCCCCCTGAGGCCGCCGCGCCAACGCAAGCACCGCCCCCGCAAGCCAGCAGCGTGCCGCCGTGGGACGACATTCCGCCCGATGCGCACTACGGTAGCCCTGGGCCAGAGCCAGAATGTGCGCCACCGCCCAGCGTGGCCCCGGCCCCGGCCCTGGCTGCTGTGCCCCCGGTCGAGCCAGCCCCCCCGGTCAGCGCACCAGCCGCAGATGCGGCCCCTTTGCCGCAGGCCACGGTGGCGGCTACTGCGGCCATGGACAGCACCCTGGGCGATTTTTGGGCCGACTGTGTGCAGCAGCTCATCCAGGCCGAGGCCATCTCCGCCCTGGTGCGCGAGCTGGCCTTGCAAGCCCAGTTGCTTGCCCAGGATGCCCAAGGCTGGCACTTGCAAGTGCCGCGCAGCTCGCTCACCCAAGAGCAAACCGTGCAGCGCTTGGCCGCCGCCTTGGCCCAGGCGTTTGCCTGCCCGGGGGTGCAAGTGCAAGTAGGGCCGGTGCAAGACAGCCCCGCCTTGCGCCACCAGGCCCAGGCCCAAGCCCGCCAGCGCGGTGCCGAGGCCATCGTCGCCAACGATGCCCAGGTGCAGGCGCTGATAGCGCAGTACGGTGCCACCATCGTCCCCGGGAGCATTCGCCCGCTTTGATTTTTCTTGGCAAGACTGCACTGCGGCCCAAGCCGTGGCACTATTGCCGGTTTTCATTTTTGCCCTGACACCCTGATAGAAAAGGAAAAACTACCATGTTCAACAAAGGACAAATCGCTGGCCTGATGAAGCAGGCCCAAGCCATGCAGGACAACCTGAAAAAGGCCCAGGAAGACTTGGCCAATATTGAGGTGGAGGGCGAGTCGGGCGCTGGCTTGGTCAAAGTCGTCATGACCTGCAAGCACGATGTCAAGCGCATCACCATCGACCCCAGCCTGCTGGCCGAAGACAAGGACATGCTCGAAGACCTGGTGGCCGCCGCCTTCAATGCCGCCGTGCGCAAGGCCGAGGAAACCAGCTCCGAGAAGATGGGGAAAATCACCGCCGGTATGCCTGGCCTGCCAGGCGGGATGAAGTTTCCTTTCTAAAAAGAGAGCTGTTTGCGCTGAATAAATAAGGATTTCAGATTGTTTATTACCTGAAACCGTTGCTATATCAGCGCAAAAAGCTATGTGTATTGAAGGGAAGGCCCAGGCTTTCCCTTTTTTCTTGCTGCTTTGCCATCGCTTGCCATGTCTGAAACCTCTGATATCCAGCCCCTGCAACCCTTGATAGTGGCCCTGCGCCGCCTGCCGGGCGTGGGCGTAAAAACCGCACAGCGCATGGCTTTTCACCTGATGCAACGCGACCAAGACGGGGCGCGGGCGCTGGCCCAGGCGCTGGTGCAAACGCTGGACTCGGTGGTGCACTGCCAGCGCTGCCACACCTTCTCGCACCAAACCATGTGCCCCATTTGCAGCGATGCCGGGCGCGATGCAGCCCGGCTGTGCGTGGTCGAAACGCCGGCCGATTTGGCCGCCATGGAACGCACGGGCGCATACCGGGGCTATTACTTCGTGCTCATGGGCCGCATCTCGCCCATGGATGGGGTGGGGGCCGCAGATTTGGGCTTAAGCCAACTGCTTGAACGCGCCCAAGATGGGCAGGTGCAGGAGGTGATTTTGGCCACCAGCTTCACCACCGAGGGCGAAGCCACCGCCCACATGGCCACCGAACTGCTCAAGGCCCGTGGCCTGCAAGTGACCCGCCTGGCCCGTGGCGTGCCGGTGGGCAGTGAGTTGGAATATGTGGATTTGGGCACCATCGCGCACGCGCTGGTGGAGCGGCGCTAAGACGCGGCGCGGCCAGCGCAGCTAGAGCGGCACGATGGGCAGTTCTTCGGCCAAGATGGGACGGCAAAGAATTTTGTAGCCATCGGCATCAAACCCTGCCGCTGCTTTGCCAAGTTTGCGCGCTTGGGCAAGCGTGGTGCTGCTGCCCAAATAGCACCAGTTGTGCACGACGTGGATTTGCTGCAAATCTTCAAATTTTTCTTGCAGTCCGATGGCACCAGGGTAGGGCCAAGTGGCAATGCGCAGACCTTGCAGTGCTGTGTGCAAGCGCTGTGCATGGTCGGCGGCACTTTCTTTACCGCAGCACACGCCATTGCAGCGCTTGAGCATGCTTCTAAAACATGCTTTGCCTGCGACCAGCTTCTCCAGCCCCAACGCCCCATGGCACAGCCGGTGCGCATCGGCCAACGCCTGCAGTGCTGCGACGGCACTGGTGCGGCTGCTGTACAGGCCATACAGGTTGGGGGCTTGGGCAAAGTCAATATCCCGCGAATACACCACGGCAGGTATTCCATCGACCAACTGCCAGGCGCACAGCTGGCGGTTGCGCCGCAGCTTTTGATTGAACTGAATCGCCCAGGGTTTTGTAGACAGTCAAGAGCCTCCTATTTCCTGTCCAATAGGAGCCAGTATGAGC